>DATICK010000312.1:0-6220 GCA_035456865.1 Sulfuricaulis sp. | reverse complement strand
GCCAGGGCGCTGGATTTTGTTGCTCATGTTGTTGTGGTTTCCGTTCGCGGTTTTCGCGGCCGATAACGCATACCTGAATGAACTGGTCGAGCGGGCGCGACAGCAACATCTCGCACAACGCCCCGAGTGGCGTAATCTCCTTCACTTCAAGCCGTATGTCTATTGGACGGGAATGCGGAGCCTCGCCGACGATCCGGCGTTTTTCAATGCTCCCGACGGTAAAACCGACGCGGCGGCGGAACTGGAAGCCACGCTCGCTGCTTTTTTCTCAACGGCTGAAGAAACCGACAAAGTACAAAATCCGCAGTGCCGCTTCATCGCCCGCTACCATTGGCTGAAGGAGGAACTGCATTTCGATCCGGCGCGCCTGCCGGAACAGCCCTGCCGGCGATTCTATGAATGGCGTGCGAGTCTTAATCCGAACGAAATCACGCTGGTATTTCCGGCCGCTTACCTCAATAACCCGGCCTCCATGTACGGTCATACGCTGTTGCGTATCGATGCCAGGGATCAGAACGAACATACGCGATTACTCGCCTACTCCATCAGCTATGCCGCTGGCACGGATGAGACCAGCGGTCTTATTTTTGCGGTCAGGGGGTTATTCGGTGGATATCCCGGTGTATTCGCAATTACGCCTTATTACATCAAGGTCAGAGAATACAGCGATATCGAGAACCGCGATGTGTGGGAGTATCAGCTGACGCTGACACCCTTGGAAATCGACCGGCTCCTTATGCATACATGGGAGCTTGGCCCAACACACTTTGATTATTATTTCTTTGACGAGAACTGTGCCTACCATCTGTTGTCGCTGCTGGAAGTGGCGCGCCCGGGCCTGGAATTGACCGACCGATTCCGCTGGTGGGCGATTCCCTCTGATACCGTGCGCGCGGTTGCCGAACAACCCGGTCTGGTCAAGCGCGTGGTATATCGTCCCGCCACGGCGACGATTATCCGGCAACGCTTGACGCAGATGGACGTCCGGCAATCCGTTATGGCCAAAGACTTGGCGGCGCGAAAAATTCTCCCGTCCGACAATCGGCTGCAGGATTTGCCGTTGCCGGAACAGGCAAAGATATTGGAGCTAGCCTACGACTATGCCACTTATAAATCGGCGACGGGCAATGCCACGACAACGACCGGCGAGATGCATGAGCTTTTGTTGGCGCGCAGCCGCGTGGGAGTGCCGCCGCAACAGCCCGAGGTGCCGATGCCCGAGGTGCGTCCGGATCAGGGCCACAAAACCTCGCGCCTGGCGGGGGGTGGCGGAAGCCGCGGCGGCCGCCAATTCGAGGAGATCGACCTGCGTCCAACCTATCACGATCTCATGGACGACGACGGCGGTTATACACGCGGCGCCCAGATAGAGTTTTTCAACATGCAGTTCCGGCATTACCGGGACGACGACAGTTTTCGCCTGGAGGAGTTCACGCCGCTGAATATCGTCTCTTTGTCGCCGCGCGATGATTTTTTCACGCCGGTATCATGGAAGATCAATGTCGGCTGGACTCGCAAACATTTTTCCGACGATGATGAACCGCTGGTATTCCGCGCCAACGCCGGGCCCGGCCTTGCCTTCAATATGCCGGGCTCGCATCATGAGGGGCATTCGGTGTACTACGGTTTTGTCGAGGCCGCGCTGGATGTGGGTAAACGCTTCGAACAGGACTACGCTCTGGGCGCCGGCCCCACCGTGGGATGGCTGACGGATATATCGGATCGCTGGCGACTCAACGTGTATGCGCGCTCGCTTCGCTACGGCCTGGGTGACGTGCATTATGCGCGCGAGTTGACGATCGAGCAGCGCTATTCCCTGACCCGGCAGAGCGCTGTGCGTTTCGAATTGTTTCGCAAACAGGAGTTCCAGGATTACTGGAATGGCGGGGCGATTTCCCTGAACATCTATTTCTGATGCGGCGTTTGTTGCTCATCGTCATGCTGACTGCCAGCCTTTTGGGCTGCAATGGGATGTTTTTCTTTCCCTATCGCGACCAGGTGCTTTCGCCCGAGCAGTTGGGGCTGAAATACGAAGCCGTGGATTTTCCGGCGAGCGACGGCACACGCCTGCACGCCTGGCTTCTGCCGGCCAAGGGCAAGGCGCTCGGCACGATTCTGTTCCTGCACGGCAACGCCGAGAACATCAGCACCCACATCATGTCGGTGCGCTGGTTGCCGGCGCAGGGCTTCAACGTGTTCCTGCTCGATTATCGCGGCTATGGCGCCTCTGAAGGCGAGCCCTCCGTGGAAGGCGCGCAGGAGGACGTGAATGCGGCCATGCGAACGCTGCTGTCACGGCCCGACGTGAATCCCGACCGCATCGTGGTATTCGGACAAAGTCTCGGCGGCTCAATTGCCGTCTATAACGTGGCGCATTCGCCATACCGTCAGCACATCCGGGCCTTGGTGGTCGAAAGTGCCTTCGCCAGTTATCGGCAGATTGCACGCGAGAAACTGGCGGCGTTCTGGCTGACTTGGCCGTTGCAGTATCCACTCTCGTGGACGGTATCGGACGCGTACAGTCCCTCCGATGCAGTCGCCGGTGTCAGCCCGATTCCGTTGCTCGTAATCCACGGGGATCGCGATGCGATCGTGCCGTTGCATCACGGACAGCGTTTGTACGAACTGGCGCGAGAACCCAAACAGCTATGGGTTGTTTCCGGCGGGGGGCATATCCAGGCATTTCAAAATCAAACTTATCGTGACCGTTTTGTCGCTTATCTGACGGAAGTTCTGCAGGAATCTCCGGCGGGTCACAAATAGACGTAGCCGTTGCGGCGCAGCCGTTCCTCTTCGTCCGGCCCGTAGGGCACCAGCTCGATGAATGCGGGAATATCTTCCTTTTGCAGGCCGAGGCGCCGCATTACGGTAAGACACATCTTTACTTCAATGACATGTTCGGCATCGAGGCGCGCCGCCTGATCGACTATTTTCTGGAATTGCGGGTAATTCTTTTTCGCAAAGATCTCGATCTCGGGCCCGTGCAGCACCAGCGCAATTCCGGTGCGGGGATTGTCGGCGTGCATGGATTGCGCCAGTTGCTCGGCGCGTGTCAGCAGGCGGGCAATCTCTTCAGGCGTATGCAGCGTAACGTTGAAAAGATAGCGTCCCTGCTGTTCGGTGAGGCTGATGGAAGGCGCCGCGCGCTCCGGAACGGCCACGTTGGATGAAGCGCGGGGCCAAAGCAGATAAGCGGCGGCTGCGATAGCGGTTATCAGGACCAGAATGGCGATATGTTTGCGGTGCATGCCGGACTCCTACTTTTTCTGGCGCAGCATCAAGATGCATGAACGAAGCGCATCGACAAGTCTAGCGCCCGGACGTTTTTGGTGATATCCCCGATCGATATGAAGTCCACCCCGGTTTCAGCAAAGGCGCGGATATTGGTAAGATCGATTCCACCGGAGGCCTCGAGCTTTGCCCGTGCGCGCGTTTCCGTGACGGCAGCTTTCAGTTCCTCCACGCTAAAATTGTCGAGCAACAGCCGATCCGCGCCGGCGGCCAGCGCCTCGCGCACTTGCCCGATATTTTCCACTTCGATCTCGATGCTGATGTCCTTGGGCGCCGAGTGGCGCGCGGCTTCGAGCGCCGCCGTGATGGAGCCCGCGGCAGCGATATGATTTTCCTTGATGAGTATCGCGTCGTACAGGCCCATGCGGTGATTTTGCCCGCCGCCGCAGGCGACGGCGTATTTTTGCGCGCGGCGCAATCCGGGCACGGTCTTGCGCGTGTCGAGAATGTTCGCCTTGGTGCCGCGCACCGCGTCCACGTATTGGCGCGTGCGCGTCGCAACGCCAGACAGCAACTGCAGAAAATTGAGCGCCACGCGTTCGCCGGTGAGAAGGCCGCGGGCCGGGCCGATGATCTTGCATAGCCCTTGGCCGGCATTGATTGCCTCGCCATCCTTAGCTCGCCAAATGACGCGGATGCGCTCGTCCACCTGGCGGAAAACCTCGTCTAACCAGGCCGTGCCGCAGAGTACGGCGTCTTCACGAGTGATGACCTGCGCTTCGGCGCTGGCGTTGGCGGCGATGAGCCCCGCCGTCAGGTCGCCCGGCCCCACGTCTTCGGCAAGTCCGCAGCGGACCGTTTCGGTGACGTCATCAGGGAGTTTCGACGGTGACATCTGAACTTTCGCTAGAGGTTACCCGCCGGTATTATAACCGGGAGTGCAGATCTAGCCATGCAGTGCCGGTAATTGCGCTCCATAATGCCGGTACAGCCATTTCATCACGAACGGCGGGAGCAGGGTTGTCAGGGCGATTACTATTACCATGGCGGCGTAGACTTCGTTATTGAAAATTCCGGATGATCTTCCGAGCTCGGCGAAGATCAGGCCGACCTCGCCACGCGGTATCATGGCCAGCCCGATCACAAAGCGCGTGGGCATATTCTCCCGGATCAGGAAGGCGCCCAGCAGCTTTCCAATCACAGCCAGCACAAACAGCGTCAGCGAGAACTCCCAGATAAAGCTGGAGGACCAGTCGATGACGCGGAAGTTGAGCGACAGTCCTACCATCACGAAGAAGATCGGCGTGAACAGGTGAATGATCGGGTGCATCTGGGTTTCCATGCGATGTGCGAACTCGGGATCGGTGCGGATGGCCATGCCCATGGGAAAGAAAAACCGTCGCGACAGTGCCAGCCCCGCGGCGAAGCCACCCAGTAGTACCGGTGCGCCGACGGCATGTGACAGCCATGCGAAGAACAGCACCAGCGACACCACCGTGGTAGGAATCAGACCGGGAATCCGGCTGGCTTTTTCAAACCGCTTGATGATCTCCGCCATGCCCTTGGCGGCCAGCGGTGCCAGTATCATGAACAGTCCGATGAACAGCAGTACCTTGCCGGTGTTGGTGAAGCTGATGCCGCCGCCGGTGGAAAATTCATATAGAAACGCGAGCAACACCACGCCGATGACGTCATCCAGCACCGCCGCGCCGAGCACGATGTTGGATTCATGGCTCTGCCCGCGCCCGAGGTCGGTCAGTACCCGCACCGTGATGCCGATGCTGGTCGCCGTCAGCGTGCCGCCGATGAAAAGCGAGGTGAGCAGATTTTGGTGGAACAGGAACGAAGCGGCGGCAAAACCCAGCGTGAAGGGCAGGACCACCCCGGCGGCTGCGATTACGAGTGGTTTGGTGCCGGTGCGTATCAGCCGTAGTATGTCGGTCTCCAAACCGACCTCGAATAGCAGCAGGATTATCCCGATTTCCGCCAGCAACCTGATCACGTCGCTCGGTTCGACCCAGCCGAGCAGGCTTGGCCCGAGCAGTACCCCGGCGGCCAGTTCGCCGATGACGGAAGGCACGCCAAACCGCGCCACAAGTTCGCCCAGAATGCGCGCGGTCAGCAAAATAGTCAGCAGGATCAGGAAAAAGGTATGAACTTCCATGTTTTTGTGCGGTTTATTGGCAGGTGAGGGAGTCTAACCAAGAGTACAGGAGCGAGACAGGATAATATCAGTAATTCATTGTGTTCGAATATATTGACATGTTTTCCGGTTGCGCTATGCTGAACTTGGTTTGATATCCGGTCTGGTTCCGAAATGACGCTGTTTCACGTTGCATGAACCCCGAGTACGCCGATCGCCTGCCAGAGAGCTGGGAACGTTTCTCCCGCTTCTTTTCCGCGCTGGGCGACACCACCCGCCAGCAAATCCTGCTGGTTTTCGAGCCCGGTGAGGAAATCTGCGTCAACCACATCGCGCGCTTGTTCAAGATCAGCCGCCCGGCCATCTCGCATCACCTGAAGGTCCTGCGCAACGCGGAATTGCTGGTATGCGAGAAGCGCGGGAAGGAAGTTTACTACCGCATCAATCAGGCCTACTGCGTCGAAGTGATGCGCACGGTGCACGAATTCATCTCTGCCTGCAAACAGCCCGCAACTTTACCGGCGGCTGACAGCCGCTGATACCGCCCAATCGCTGTTATTTCATTGTCGTGCCGCATGCGAAGGCGGCTGCGGGCGACGCGCCTGGTTCAAAGGATATCGGCCCAGCGCGGAGAAGGCGGCGTGGCGAATGTGATTCGAACCCGGCAGCACAAGCGGCGCGGCTTTCGACCAGCCCAGGCGCGGCTCGCAAACCACGCGCACTTGCGGCGTGCCTTCGATCGGTTCGACGATGCGGTACAGTTGCGTGGGACGCGTGACGCGTTCGTACTGAACCAGCCGTGGCGCGAAATCGATTACACGAAACGACCCGCTCGGGGTGCGGAAC
>DATICK010000311.1:0-5264 GCA_035456865.1 Sulfuricaulis sp. | reverse complement strand
TCTCGCGTGACAGGTAACTGCCCGGCAGCACCAGCACGTTTTCACTCGCATACAGCTGGCGCGTGAAGGTCTCGTCGTCCTGCGGCAGTCGCGGCCAGAGGTAAAAGCCAGCCTCGGGTTTTTTCACGTCCAGCACCGGTTTCAGGATTTTCAGCACCGCGTCGAACTTGCTGCGGTACAGGTCGCGGTTGGTCTGGACATGCGCCTCGTCGTTCCACGCCGCCTGGCTGGCCGCCTGCGTCGGCGGCGGCAGGGCGCAACCGTGGTAGGTGCGGTACTGATGATACTGTTCCAGCACCGCGCCGTCGCCGGCGACGAACCCGGAACGCAGCCCCGGCAGGCTGGAGCGTTTCGACAGGCTGTGGAACACGAGGCAGTGTTGGTAATCCTGAATACCGAGATCGTTGGCCACCTGCAGCAGCCCGACCGGCGGTTTCGCCTCGTCGAAATAGATTTCGGAATAACATTCGTCCGAGGCGATGATGAAATTGTATTTGTGCGCCAGTTCGATCAGGCCGGCGAGATCGTCGCGGGTCAGCACCGCCCCCGTCGGGTTGCCCGGAGAGCAGATGTAAGCCAGCGGCACTTTCTGCCAGATTTCCTCCGGCACGTGCGCGAAGTCGGTGCGGTAGCCGTTCTCCTCCACGGCGTTCATGAAATACGGTTTGGCACCGGCCAGCAGCGCCGCGCCTTCGTAGATCTGATAGAACGGATTCGGCATGACCACGGATGGCCGCTGCGAATTCACGCGCCGGTCGATGACGGCTTGGGCGATCGAAAAAAGCGCCTCGCGTGTACCGGCGACGGGCAACACATGCCGCTCGGGGTCGAGCGCTATCTTGTTCAGATGAAATCGCTGCGTGGCCCAGCCGGCGATGGACTGGCGCAACTCGGCCGAGCCCTTGGTCACCGGGTAGTTCGACAGGCCGGATAGGTTGGACTTGAGGGCTTCCAAAACGAAAGCGGGTGCGGCATGCTGCGGCTCGCCCATGGACAGACGTATCGGCGCCATGCCGGCGGGCGGAGTGACGCCGTGGATGAGCTGGGCGAGCCGTTGGAATGGATAGGGCTGTAAGCTCGCGAGCCGGGAGTTCATGTTGTTCGGGTTTTAGGAAAAAAAGAATTATACGGGAAGCGCCTGATGCCATCCAAGGACACGTCGCGGTTTTATCCTGTATTCGCCATGCTGGTCGGCGCCAGCCTGTGGGGCGTGATCTGGTATCCCATGCGCCTGCTCGAAGGCGGCGGCCTGGGCGGCATCTGGCTCACGCTCACGCTGTACGGCGCGGCGCTGGTCGTCAGCCTGCCTCGCACCGCCGGCTCTATCCCGGAATTCACCCGCAGCCCGGCGATGCTGACGCTGCTAATGCTCGCCGCCGGCTGGACCAACATCGCCTTCGTCGAGGCGGTGCTCGAAGGCAACATTCTGCGCGTGCTGCTGCTGTTCTACCTCTCGCCGCTGTGGGCGACGCTCATGGGCAGATTGTTCCTGCACGAGCGCATCACGCGCGTGGGTATCGCGAGCCTCGTCATCGCCATGAGCGGCGCATTGTTGATGTTGTGGAATCCCATCCTCGGCGCTCCGTGGCCCCAGGGCAAGCCAGATTGGATGGCGCTTACCTCGGGCTTCGCGTTCGCGTTGTCCAACGTGATCGTGCGCAAGGTGCAGGATGTTTCCATCGCCGCCAAGGCGCTGTCCGTCTGGGCCGGTGTCGTGATCGTTGGCGTCATCATGATCGCGGCTTTTTCATTACCAATCCCGTACCCGTCCGGCTCGATCTTCGCCGGCGCCGTCGCGCTCGGCGTGTTCGGTATCCTGCTGATGACGGTGCTGGTGCAGTACGGCGTGACGCACATGCCGGTGCACCGCTCGGCGGTGATCGCGCTGGTCGAGCTCGTCGCCGGGGCTGTTTCGCAGCAGTTGCTGACTAATGAAGTGGTGACTTTGAGAGAGTGGTCAGGAGGAGTGTTAATAGTGTTGGGGGCGTATTTGGCGGCGAGAGCATCATCGCCGAAAGATTATTGATTATCTCTGTGTCATCCCCGCGAAAGCTACGTTTGTTGTCATGCCCGCGGAGGCCGGCATCCAGGCGTCGTCCCCGCGAAGGCGGGGACCCAGGCCTTGAATGATCAAAAGCCGCCGAAAGGCGGCTTTTGACTTTTTATACGGCACATCCATCTAACCGCGCAGCATGCGTCAGAGATTCAGAAACTGGCTGGTATCCTCAACTCACGGCCGGTAAGTATCGTGAAGCGGGCGTTAGAGTCGATAATATTTTTTCATCATGCGCGACCGGTACACCAGCGCTAATCCCGTGGACGACAGAAGGATCGGCAACAGCACCATTAATAATGCTAATGCGCTAAGACTTATTTCTTAAGCAATTCGCGGATCGACAGCAATTCCTGACGGCGCGCTTTGTCCATCGCCGGATAGCTCATTTTGAGTTTTTTCAGCGTGTCGACAATGATCGAGGAAATAAGCAACCGGGCATTCAGCTTGTCGTCGGCGGGAACGACATACCACGGCGCGTGGTTGGTGCTGGTGGCGCTCAGGCATTCCTCATAGGCATGCATGTATTCCTTCCAGTATTTTCGCTCCTCGACGTCCGTCATGCTGAATTTCCAGTTCTTTTCCGGGTCGTCGATGCGCTCGATGAAGCGCTTTTGCTGCTCTTTCTCCGAAAGATGCAGGAAGAACTTGATAATCCGGGTTCCGTTGCGGTTGAGGTGGTTCTCCATGTCCACGATGGAGCGAAATCGCTCTTCCCACACGGTTTTCCCGTCGAGCAGTTCGTCCGGAATGTTCTGGCTGTGGAGAATCTCCGGATGCACGCGCACGATCAGAACTTCCTCATAGTATGACCGGTTGAAGATGCCTATCCGGCCGCGTTCCGGCAGACATTGATTGGTGCGCCATAGAAAATCGTGATCCAGTTCCGTGGCGCTCGGGTGCTTGAAGCTGAACACCTGGCAGCCTTGCGGATTGACGCCGGACATTACGTGCCGGATGGCGCCGTCCTTGCCGGCGGCGTCCATCGCCTGGAATATCAGCAGCAGCGCGTAGCGGTCGGACGCGTACAGCAGGCGTTGCAGCGAGCTCAGTTGTTCAACCTGTTCTTCCAGGAGTTTTTGGTAATGTTTCTTGGACTGGTATACGGGCTTTACCTGCGTCGGCAACTTTTTGAGATTGACCTTTTCGCCATCACGAACACGGTAATCCTTGAATTTGATTTTCATTTTGACCTCCTGGCAGTCCCCGATTAAATGGCGTCGGAGTCAATTATTCAAGCCCCGTCGGAGGAGATATCGCCGCCGCTGGCGACTCGTCCTTATGCGCGCAATGAGGAAACAACTGTATTACGTTCGCATGAAGGATGGGAAACCGTTTGCCTTCGCAGGTCTATGGGAACGCCGGCAGCCGGAGGGCGCGGAACCCGTCGACTCCTGCACGATTATTGTCACCACTGCCAACGAATTAATAAGCCAGATCCACGAGCGCATGCCAGTGATACTGGCGCCGCAGGATTACGATCTATGGCTGGACCCGGAGGTGCACGATCCGGAGAAGGTCATGCTCTTGCTCAAGTCCTATCCGGAAAAAGAAATGGAGATCTACCCGGTGGGTTTCGGCGTCAACAGCCCGAAGCACGACGGGGAGGGGTTGATTAAACCGCAATAGGAAGTCGCAAATACCAAACTATTTCTTCAGAGTTTGATCCAAGGCGTGCAGCGCGTGCAGTAACCGATCGAAGACGCGACGTCCCGGACTTTTGCGCCGGATGGGGTTGTCCATCTCCCAGCGCATGTTGTCGCGCCGGTCCTTTGCTACGCGCCGCGCCTTGTTTCGGCGATCACGGCCATTGAAGGCAGGCTTGTCAGTTTTGTCTTTGTTATTCATGGAATTCTGCCGATGCATTCCTGGTTCAGTTGATGACAAATAGGCCGCCGACGATAAAGAGTGATTTTATTTATACCCGCTTCAGCAAAAATTCGAAATCCCCCTCGGGGGTCTTTTTTGACTCGAGCAGCGTATCCCCCGAGCTTTTTACGTAGGCATTGATGTCCCGAACGGATCCCGGATCCGACGCCAGGACGCGCAGCGTCTGGCCACTCGTCATCGTTTCCAGTTCTTTCCGCATGCGCATGACAGGCACTGGGCAATTCACTCCGCGAACGTCCAGCTCATGATCTGCCATTTATTACTCCCGGGTTAACGATGCCGTTGTCACGATATTTGCCAAAACGTGCCGTAATTATAGACCAGCAATACGCATGTCAAATTTCCTGACTTCCGCCACGATCTTTGATCCAGGACCGCTGGCGCTTTATCCGTTTTGTGGGCAAGATAATGATCTCAACCACTTAGGAGCAGGGCAATGAGCAAAGGCATGGACAGTAAGAAGCAAACCAAGAAGCCGCCGGAGAAGACCATGAAGGAAAAACGCGCCGCGAAACGGGCCAAGAAGGCCGCCCGGGGTTCCATGGGGTAATGCACGCCCCGGAGCTGGAAACAGTTCGATCCCGTTTTTACCTTACGCCCGTCCTGAGTCCGCTCGTGCGGAAGTTGTCAAAGCACAAACGAGCCCAGGACGAACGGCGGACTTGTTGAGAGCTTCCCTGGTTGTCCTTTTTGATTTCCTCCTGTCTTTTTCTCTGATACTCGTCATAGCTATCGTTATCCATAGTTCTCAAACATTCTTCGCGCGTTGGTCACCAGCCAAGCTCCGCGCTTACCGGAGACTGATGGATAGGCAAGAGGCCGCCTCTGAGAGTTTGTTGATACAGGAATAGATCAGGACTCCAGAACAGTTGGGTATCGCAGGTTATTTATTTGGTATCTCAGCTATTTCCTCTTCCGCCGGGCCAATGTCACCAGCCCTGCCAATGCCGGAGTGAACAAGTACAAGGCCGAGAGTATCGGTACCACCGCTGCGTAGTTCCCCGACGTCATAGCCAGACTGGCAATGTATTGACCGGTGTTTGCGTCGAACGAGATATTGCTGGGATTGAAGTCGGTGAAGTCGAAACTCTGTTCCAGCCAGGTACTTTGCAGCACGGTCGTGGGACCATAAAACTGGAAACCCAGGTGTGAACTGGGCAAGCCGTTGAATATATTGTTGGGATCCTCAAGATTCGTGACTAAGCTGAAACCGTCGAAGCCAGAATCGTTATTCGAGATACTAATCCCGGAAGCTCCGAATGATCCGGTATAACCGCCAATGTCCAACAGCACCTGAAGACCGGGAGCCCCGCCTCCGTAA
>DATICK010000310.1:0-6360 GCA_035456865.1 Sulfuricaulis sp. | reverse complement strand
GCGGCGCCCGGTCAGTATCTTGTGCGGGTAAGTCTGGTGGCCTACATCCCACACCAGCCGGTCTTCGGGCGTATTGAACACGTAATGCAAGGCGATGGTGAGTTCCACCGTGCCCAGACCCGCGGACAGGTGTCCGCCGGTGCGTGACACGCTGCCGATCAGAAAATCGCGGATTTCCTGGGCAAGCCCGGGAAGATCGGTTTCGTCCAGACGCCGCAGGTCCTCGGGACCTTCTATAGTCTCGAGCAGGCGGCGGTCGGGCGTGGATTTTTTGGTCATTGGCGGCGTTCGATGATAAATCCGGCCAGCTCGGCCAACAGCCCGCCATTATCCCCCAAAGGCGCCAGGCTTTCGAGGGCCTGTGCGTGCAGTGTCTTGGCGCGGGCCTTGGCCTCGGAAAGGCCCATCAGTAGCGGGTAAGTGGGTTTCCCGCGCTCACGGTCGACTCCGGGTTTTTTGCCGAGTGTTGCCGCATTTCCTTCCACGTCCAGGATATCGTCGGTGATCTGGAACGCGAGGCCGATCGCGCGACTGTATTTCTCAAAGGCTTCCAGTTTTGCCTCCTCGACGCCCTCGCGGGTGAACGCCCCGAGCAAAACGGAAACCCGGATCAGCGCGCCGGTTTTGCGCAGGTGCATGTCCTCGAGTTGTGCCAGTGTCAGCGTCTGGCCGCCGGAGGCAAGATCGATCGCCTGTCCGCCGGCCATGCCGTGCGAACCGGCGGCCTGCGCCAGCAGCGCGATCATGCGCAGGCGTTGCGCCGCCCCGACCGTCAGCGTCGGGTCGTTCGCCAGAATCTCGAAAGCGTAAGAATGGAGCGCATCGCCGGCGAGCAGCGCCGTAGCCTCATCGTAAGCCTTGTGACAGGTCGGCTTGCCGCGGCGCAGGTCGTCATTGTCCATGCACGGCAGGTCGTCATGCACCAGCGAGTAGGCGTGGATCAGTTCCACCGCGCAGGCAGGTACATCGAGCGCGCTGTCCGGCGCGCCGACCGCCTCGCCCGCAGCGTACACCAGGCTCGCGCGCACGCGCTTGCCGCCGTCGAGCGTGGCGTAACGCATCGCCGCGTGCAGGTGCGACGGCGCCGTGTCGGCGGATAGCAGGCGTGTATCCAGCGCGCTTTCCACGCGCGTCTTGAAACGCTTAAGGCGGTCAGAAAAAGCGGGCAAAGCAGAATTACTCGTCTTTGTTGTGCAGCAGCTCGGTGGTCAACTCGCCGTTTTTGCTCACCAGTTTTTCCACGCGCTGCTCGGCATCCTTGAGACCTTGCTGGCAGGCGCGCGTCAGCTCGATGCCGCGCTGGAAGGATTTCAGCGACTCTTCCAGCGTCTGTCCGCCGGATTCCATTTTTTCCACAATCTTTTCCAGTTCCGCGAGGGCGGCTTCAAAGTCGGGTAGGGTGCTGGATTTTTTCGCCACCGGGGGCTCCTAAAGGCATATGCACAGAAAGGTTAAACTAGCGCAGGGCGCCCAAGGGGTCAATTCACCAAATTTCACTGTGCGGGTGATGCCACGGCGCGTGATAAAAGCGAATCATATCAGTTGTCGAAATGCTTTCGTGGTACGACAATAACCACGAACTTTTCTCATCCGAGCTAGCGTTTTTAGCCCACCAGCCTGTTGACCTGAATCAAGGCTGGCGCGATACCCGCCTGATACGAATGTACGCCATTTACAAGTGTTCCGGGAGAAATTCTTCGGCATGAAATACCTTCGGCTGAGCGGGCAGTGGCTGTTCCTTCGCCTGGAGAAAATATTCAACACCGTATTCGGCGACCGGCTCAATCCCCTGTATCACCTCGGCGCGATCGCCTATTTCATGACCTGGGTGGCAGTGGTGACCGGTGTCTATCTGTACGCCTTCTTCGATACCGGGGTGAAAGAAGCGTATGCCTCCATCGAGCATATCACGCACAACCACTGGTATATCGGACAGGTTATCCGCGGCCTGCATCGCTACGCTTCCGACGGCATGGTGCTGGCGATGGGGCTGCATATGCTGCGTCACTTCGCGTTCGACCACTACCGCGGATTCCGCTGGTTTTCATGGATCACGGGTATCGTCGTCCTGTGGCTGGTGTACACCTCCGGGATCGTCGGCTTCATGCTGCCGTGGGATCGTCTGGCGCAATTCGTCACGATTGCCACGTCGGAATGGCTCGACTGGTTGCCGCTGTTCTCCGAACCGATGGCGCGCAACTTCCTGCGTGAGGGCAGCGTCAACGATCGCCTGTTCTCGCTGCTGACGTTTATGCACATCGGGATTTCGCTGATCCTGTTGCTGGTCCTGTGGATACACACGCAACGCGTAGCCAAGGCCGCCACCAACCCGCCGCGGTATCTTGCCGCTCCGCTGCTGGCGACGCTGATCGTGTTTACGCTGCTGTGGCCGGTGTGGAGCCAGGGGCCGGCGAACCTGGACACGGTGGTGACATCGGTCAAGCTCGACTGGTTTTACCTTTTGATGTATCCGCTGATCTACGCTTGGTCGCCGAAACATTTGTGGTGGCTCGTGATCGGCGGCACCGGACTGCTGGTGCTATTGCCGTGGTTGCCGCCGCTACGCCGGCGCGTGGGCAAGGAATTCCGGCTCACCATTCGTCCCGGCGACGCGACGGTGGCGGCGAGGCCGGGCGAAACGATTCTTGAAGCCGGACTGCGCGCCGGCATCGCGCTGCCCTTCGAATGCCGCAGCGGCGGATGCGGCGTATGCAAGTGCGCCGTGCTGCAAGGCACCGTGGATCAGGGCGTGCATCAGGAGCGCGCGCTCACGGAGGATGAAAGACGCGCCGGCAAGGCGCTGATGTGTTGCGCTACGCCGCTGTCCGATTTGGATCTCGAATGCGAGAACATCGGCGCCGTGAGCGACATCCCGATCCGGACCTTTATGGTGCGGGTGACCAAGCTGGAACCGCTCACGGAAGATGTCATGCGCGTGATGCTCGAACCGCTCGACCCGGAACCGATCCGGTTTCATGCCGGGCAATACATCAATATCGTGCTCGAGGACCGTGAGCGGCGCGCGTTTTCCTTCGCCACCGCGCCGCACGAAGCCGAGCTGATCGAGCTGCACGTCAAGCTGGTGCCCGGGGGCGCGTTCACCACCTACGTCTTCAACGCGATGAAGGTGGGCGACACCCTGCGCTGCGAGGGACCCTTGGGTTCGTTTTATCTGCGCGAGGACAGCGACCGCCCGATTATCTTCGTTGCCGGTTCCACCGGCTTCGCGCCGGTGAAGAGCATGGTGGAATACGCTTTTCACGCGGGACTCCGGCGGCCGATGTATCTCTACTGGGGCGTGAAGACGACCGCGGATTTCTACATGAAGGAGTTGCCCGAGAGGTGGGCGCGAGAGCACGACAGTTTCAAATTTATCCCGGTGCTGTCCGAGCCGGCGCCTGGCGCCGGCTGGACCGGGCGCGTCGGAACGGTACACGAGGCCATTTTGCAGGATTTTCCGGACATGTCGGGATGCGAAGTCTATGCCTGCGGTTCGGTGGGCATGGTCGAGTCAGCGCATTCCGCTTTTTTGCATAAGGGCATGGCGGAGGACCGTTGCTTCTCCGATGCTTTCAATTTTGCGCCGCACATCAAGGGACAGTCTGGTGAGATAGTGCAGACATCAGACTGAGCTTCCGTTTATAAAGCCACAATTTTATTTAACTCCTGGCAGCCTGCTTTGGAGTCATAGGGTCGCTGTTCTTTGCCATCGGCGTCATGAAGCAATGTGTCGATCATAACGATCGATCGTCCAGAACCAGGTCAACTGGATGCATGACCATTTGTCCCGGAAAGTGAGAGCCTAACCGCGCGCTCGATCAATTAAATGTTGCAGGTACCAACTGCATCGATATATGTGTAATCTGGACGTGTCAAAAATCGAACGACTGATCCACGACAAATAAGATCATGTAATGGATGACTCTCGGAAAATCTATAGCCAGCGGGAAGCCCACCATAATCCCGAAATACGGTACAAGCCGAATTGAGCAGTGTATTGCGGAGAAAGCAGACCTAAGCTATACCGCTGAACATCCGAGGGAAGCCTGGTCGATAAGCACGTGCGCCAGATCGTAAGCGTAAATGCGGAAGCAGACGGTATCGCCGGCGTACAAACCGAGATCGCGCACCGAGTCGTAGGTCACGGTCGGGGCGCTAGGATCCAAGAGACCGGAGTCCGTGGGCAGATCGGAAACAAAGATGTTAGCGTTATCGGCGGTGTTGCCGAAGTACACCATGTAACCAGATGTGTTATTTCCGAACGGCTGCCAACTGATTTGCAGTATGCGCGAGACAGTCTGCGATACGGCAAGCGAATTGACCGATACCACAACCGTGCTGGTTCCGTCGCTCGCTTCGAGCGCGCCCATGGTGGGCGGGACAGCGCGGCACTGACCCGCCAAGTCTTGCGCGGCCAGTCCGTCGCCGCACTGAGCGGTTGAAACAACAGGAGGTGCCGGGGCTGGTGCCGGGGCTGGTGCCGGGGCGGTCAAAATATCGCCGCCGGTCAAAATATCGCCGCCGCTCAAACTGCCGCCGCTGGGCACAATATTGCCATTGCTGCCGCTCAAACTGCCGCCGCTGGGCACAATATCGCTGCAGCCGACGAGCAGCGCAGTTGCGATGGCTAGCGCGCAGCAAGCGACTCCATTCACGACTCGCCGCAGCGGGGAGTACTGCTCGAATTGTGCGGTGTGTACCACCGGAGATGAAGATCGAGAAACACACCGTAAGGTCACGGTGTGGAGCGGTGAGGCCTTCAGCTTCAAATCCATTTGTTGCTACCCTCGAACGCGACTGTGGTAACAGCCGGTCCTTATCAATCGCACCCTCACCCGGGTTTAAGCATGGCTAACATTCGAAGCATTTCCATTTTTGTTAGATGCGTGCGAACAGAAGACCGACAAGCGGATCGCGGGTGATGCAATGACGCCGGCACAATTGATCGGGTGGTCATGCGGCGGGAATGAACGGCGGGAATCGGGCGACTGTTGGTACCGCGGTCCCGTCGACGTGCGCGCGGTATGCGCAGCCAGACGGTGCACCGCGACACCAACCACAAGTTTTACTCGCTGCTCGAGGCCTTCGAGTCGCTGGCTGGCTACCCGCTGCTGGTGAATACCTTATTCAACGTTCGGGGTGAGCCATTCGTCTGTTCGCCTGACGATGCATACTGTTGTTTCATGCGTAGCCCGCGCCGGTTAATTCGGCGTTGTCGCGAGGTCTGTAATTGGCTGATAGCGGTCATTCCCCGATCTCTAAAATCTGTCGAACAACTACGCGAGCTCAATTTCTGCTTAGCATTAATAGCAAAGCAAAAGGGCCGCATGAGGCGGCCCTTTTGCTTTGCTTGGTGGAGGTGGGCGGAATCGAACCGCCGTCCGCAAGTCCTACATCTATGGTTCTACATGCGTAGTCTGTCTTTGATTTGACTCAGCGTGTTCCGGCAGACAGGACCATCGCTGAGCTGAGCCTGCTTGGATTTAACGCTTGCTCAACAGGCACGAGCCGGCGCGATCCTGTGTAATCGACCTTTCGATCCCGGCCCACAGGCGAAACGTAGGCGAAAGGTTAGCGGGGATTAAGCCGCTAAGGCGTAGTTGTCGTTGTTGGCAACTATAAGTTTGCAGCTGGATTTACGAGGAGATCTGCACCTCGGCATGCCCCAGAGGTTTCGTAACCCACGTCGAAGCCAGGTCACCCCCGAAACGTTCACATTATACCCCATCGACGACGGGATGTTTCATTTTTGGAGGCGAGGCGAAGTGTTTTCAAGACGTTGACAACGTCAGCAGCATTTTTTCTCGTGCCCTCGCGCATGATTCGGTAGTTGCAGTGGCGAATAACGGCGTGCAGCGCCGTGATCGATATGTCGACTTTCGGCTTGACATTTAAATTAAACGAACGTTTAATTACTGCCATGTCACGTGCGGCCACGAAATCCGCCAGGAAAACAGCGCGCCGTCGCCCCGGCCGGCCGGAAGGCGCGGCGCACCGCGAGACGGTTCGCGCGGACCTGCTGCGGGCGGCGCGCGTGCTGTTCGCCAGGCGCGATTTCACCGCCACTTCGGTGCGTGAGATCGCGGCCGCGGCGCGGGTGAACCCAGCCATGATCCATTATCACTTCGGCGACAAGGACGGGTTGTACCGGGCGATGTTGCAGGAAACCCTCGGTCCGGTGCTGCAGAAAGTCCAGGAACTCATGGATCGCAGCGGTCGCGAATCGCAGACCTCGATACACGACGCGCTTGAAGCCGTAATGACCATGCTGGCGCACGAGCCGTGGTTGGCGCGGCTGATCGTGCGCGAGGTGCTGGCCGAGGAAGGGCCGTTCCGTGAGCTGTTTATCCGCGAATTCGC
>DATICK010000309.1:0-3360 GCA_035456865.1 Sulfuricaulis sp. | reverse complement strand
TTCACGATCGCCATCAGGAAAGCGAGAAACGCGGCGGTGCCGAGCCCGCCGGTGAAGGACTCGAACGCGCTCGCGCCGTAGAGAATGATCTTGTAATCCGGCAGCATCGGCGCGCCGCTGCTCGCCAGCGGCAGGGTGGAGGCGGCCCACACGTAACCGATGTTGGACAGCGCCTGAAACAATCCGAGTATCCACAACGCTTTGAATATGCCCACGCGGTCGGTGAACCAGCCGCCAGCGATGCCGCCGGTGATTGACAGGATCAACCCGAGATTGACCGACACCAGCCCGATCTGGGTTGCGGTGAAGCCGGCATCCACCCAGAATGGCTTGACCATGAAACCCATGGAGCTGTCACCGAGCTTGAAGATCAGCACGAACACGATCACCGGAATGATGTAAGGACGCTGCAGCATCTCCATCAGCGCGCCGAACATCGGCCCTTCGGTCAGTTTCGTGTCATTGTTCGTTGTCAATTTCGACGGACGCTGAATCGTGAAACTCAGCGCCATCCATGCGCTGGCGACACCAAAGGCATACCACCAGAAGCCTTCCACCTTGACTGACCAGTGCGTAGCGTTGTTGATGAGCCACAGGGTTCCGAGCAGGAACAAGAGTACCAGCGCAAGCGCGCGCGGCCGACGCAGGATGCCGGCAAATTCGCTTCCGAGCGTCATCGGTTTGCGCACCCCGAAGGACTGCTCTTTGGGCGCATACAGGCAGACGATTCCGAGCACGGCCAGGATGCCGGCGGCCACGGTGTAGGCGCCGGGCCAACCGAGATAATCACTGAGTATGAGGATCACGCCGGCGGCCAGGATGCCGACGCGACCCATCCCGATGCGGATGCCGTTCGCCAGCCCCAGTTCTTTTTTATCCAGGAACTCGATGGTGTAGCCGTCGATCGCAACGTCATTGGTGGCGGAGAGCAGGGTGAACACGCCGATGGCGATCCACACCGGCGGACCGAAACCCGCCTGCATCGACAGAAACAGCAACACCACGCCCATGGTGAGATCCACCGCCAGCATCCAGCGGCGGTGATGGCGGTAATGATCCACTGCCGGCGCCCAGAGAAATTTGATGGTCCAGGCCAGCCCAAGCAGCGAGAGAAAACCGATTTCGCGCAGGTCGACACCGAGCTGGCGGAAGTGGACCGGAAAGACGTCGTAGAAAAGTCCGAAGGGGAAGCCCTGCGCAAAATAAAGAATGCCCACCCAGAACATTTTTGATCTGAGCAGTTTTTGTTTGGGCACGGGTGTCTCGAATTGTTTTCGGTTTGTAATGTCGCGCCGCCGTTTTCGGCGTGCGTAAAAAACTATTTTATCTTAGCACTGCCAACTGCCTTCTTGATTTCCGGTTCGCCTGAGGGTGAGCGCACCGGCGGGATGATGGCAGGACGGCGATTTTCCTGCCGCGGGCGCCTCGGCCGGAAAATCTGGCCCGCCAGACAACCGATCCTCCAAGAATCGTCAACCGGCGCCTGATTTCGACCAGTTAACAGGGAAAACAGTGCCGCTGCCGGCCGATCAACCCTTTGATTTTAAAGCTGTATACCGGGTGGCATAGCTCTTGCATTTTCGGCCTCAAGACAAACGTATTTTTGAATTCGGGGAGAGGGTCATGTCCGGCGTTGCAAAGGAAAGAAACGCGTGCTTTGCCCGCGCGTGGGCGGCAAGGGCCGTATTGGGGCTGATGTCCGTGCTCTGTAGTGCGCCAGTGTCAGCGGCACTATCGGAGTCGGCCTTTCCTGCGATTCAAATTCGCGCAGAAACTCACCCGGCTGAGCATCCCGTCGCATCGAATCAGGTTGCGCTGGTGCAATATAACAGCGGTCATCGTTCCGAAGCCGTGAAGGTATGGCAATCGCTCGCCGAGCAGGGCGATTCCGAGGCACAGTTTACCCTGGCGGTTCTATACAACCGTGGTGACGGGGGCGTGGCCAAAGACATGATCGAGGCGGTACGTTGGTATCGCAAGGCGGCCGAGCAGGGACATGTCATTGCCCAGTACAATCTGGGCGTGCTTTATGCGACAGGCACCGGGGTTACGCGCGACCTGAATGCTGCCTTGCAATGGTGGCGCATGGCCGCCCTGCAGGGGCATTCGGAAGCCCAATTCAATCTGGGTCTGTATTATGCCGAGGGAACTGGCGTGAAGCCGGACCCCGCCGAGGCCGTAAAGTGGTGGGCCATGGCTGCCAAACAGGGATATGCAGCGGCGCAGTTCAATCTCGGCCTCATGTACATGAAGGGCGAAGGCGTGGATGAGAATCAGGACGAAGCCGTGCGGTTATGGCACATGTCCGCCGATCAGGGTTTCAGTCAAGCTATCACTGTGCTTAAGGTTCTGAATCTCAGCCCGTAAATCCCGTGGTTGCCTTCCTGGCAGCCACTTAAAGTTATTTTAACCAGACCTGAACGATTTTGACCCTTCACCGGCTTTGCCGATGAGGGGTCAAGCGTCGTCATCGAGGGATATATCCATGCATGTATTCTTGATGAGAAACTCTCAAAAAAGTCCAATATAATCAATAAGAAAATCATATATTTTGACAAGCAGTTGCAGACTAGCACGAGAATCAGCACAATGCTCGGCAGGGGTTGAGTCCATAACGGATTAGATACCTGTAAAAGCAGTTTCAACTAAGAGGCATTTGAGGAGGAGAGTCCAAATGAAGTCTAAATCTATAAAGCTTAGCCAGCTTTTTGCCCTGATTTTTGCGTTCGTATTGGGGATAGGCAACGCCTTTGCGGCGGAAGAATACGGGATTTTTGAGCGCATTCTGGAGGCGTCGGGATCGTTCGATGACACGACAGCAGCGCTGGAAAAGGCCTTGCCCGAATCCAAGCTAAGCCTGCAAGCAAAGCGCGACCTAGCCCTCACCGACAAGGCGCAGCGGGCCCGGGTCTACATTCTGACGTCGCCTGCTTACATGGAAGCGGCCAAGGGTGAGTCGCCGGACACCATCTCGGCGCAGGTGCTGCGCATCGGCGTTTACGAGTTTGGAGAAGGCAAGAAAGTCCAGATCAACATGGGCAATCCGACTGCTCACGCGATGGTCTTCTACGCCGGCTCCAAGAACTACGCCAACCTGTTGACCGCGGCGAAAGCGGCTGCACAGGAAATCAAGGACGTCGTCGCCAAGGTCCCGGGCAAACAAGTTTCCGTGCAGCTTGAACCGATTCGCACCGAGAGTACGCTGAACAAGTTCAACGGTGACGGTCCGGCCAAGATGATGGCCAAGTTCCGCAACTGGAAAGAAAGCCAGAACGAAGTCTTCAAGGACAAGGCCGAGAACTTTGACGCCGTGGTAGCCCGCGTGGAGAAATCGCTGGCTGCAAGCAAGGACAAGGGCGC
>DATICK010000308.1:0-8350 GCA_035456865.1 Sulfuricaulis sp. | reverse complement strand
CGTCTGGTTGGTACTGGACTCGATGCGGTCAAGCGCGCCGGCGATGTCCATCGAAAACAGGTCGGCGTTCTGGTAGAGCACGGTGTACCAGAGATAGCCGCACGCGATAAGCGCAAGGCTGGCGAGGATCAGCGCCAGTCCGCCACGGACGCGACCGGCACTTGGCACGTCGGCGGATTTCTTCAGCAGGTTCTTGCCGCGCCGGGCGGCGGCGGGCTGGTCATCGGGGGTCTTTTTGGCGTCCGTGTCATTCATGGGTAACGGCCTGTATTGGTATGGTGATTATAGGGTTTTTTGCGTTTCCCGCCACGTCTTGATGGCCTCCAGGATGGCCTCGTCGCTCGCCTGAGCCGCGACTAACGGCTCGGTCTTTACGCCCAATTCACGGCAAACCTCGGCCATGCGCCTGCTGACGACAATGACGGGAGTTCGGGCGAGCCACGGTTGCCCGGCCGGGCCCAGCATGTCGAACAGGTTGTGCAGCCCATCCACGCTGGTGAGGCTGACGATATCGATTTCGCCGCGAGTCCAGCGCTGCAGCAACGGCGTGACATCGACATGCGGGCGCGCGCGCCGGTAGCACTCGGCGTATTCGATATCGGCGCCGCGCGCCTTGAGCGTATCGCCGAGCAGTTCGCGTCCGCCCTCGCCGCGGAAAATGACGATTTTGTTTCCAGTAACCCGTTGCAGTTCGGGCAGCGCGAGCAGCGCCTCGCTGTCGAACCGGCCCGCCGGGACAATCACGTTCTCGATGCCGAAGTGTTCGAGCTCGCGCGCGCTTCCGCGCCCGACACAGGCAATGCGCACGTTCCGGGGCCAGCCGCCACGGTGCACGAGAATGAGATTCATTGCCCGGCTGACGGCGTTGGGGCTGATGAAAATCGCGAGGCCAAACTGATCCAGCCGGCCGATTACGGAGAGCAGCGTCTGGGTGTCTTTTGGTTCCGCGATCTCGATCACCGGGAAGCGGATCGCTTCACCGCCTTCACCTTCTATAAGGAGCGCAAGTTTTTCCGCCTGATCGCGCGGACGGGTGACGAGCACACGCACCCCGTGCAGCGCGTCGCCGGAGGAAGCGGATTCACGCACGTCCGTAAACCTTGTCGAGGATGTCCTTGGCGCCTAGCGCGAGCAAGCGCTGCGCGAGCTGTGCACCCAACTGCTCGGCCTGTACCGCCGGCCCGCGCAGTTCCGCGCGCAGCAGACGGCTGCCGTCCGGTTCGCCCACCAGCCCGCGCAGATGCAGTTGATCGCCGTGTAATTCGGCGTAGCCGCCGATGGGGACCTGGCAACCGCCTTCGAGGTGGGCGTTCATTGCTCGTTCCGCCGCCACGCGGATTTGCGTCTCGCGGTGATTCAGCGGCGCGAGCAGTTCATTGGTGGCGGCATCGCTCTCGCGGCACTCGATGCAGACCGCGCCCTGGCCCACGGCCGGGAGACTGACGGACGGATCGAGCCGCTCGCGGATGCGCTCCTCCATGCCCAGACGTTTGATGCCGGCCACGGCAAGCAGGATGGCGTCGAATTCGCCGGCATCGAGTTTGGCCAGGCGCGTGTTGACGTTGCCGCGCAGCGTGACGATCTCGAAATGCGGAAAGGCCTCGCGTAACTGGCACTGCCGGCGCAGGCTCGAGGTGCCAACACGTGCCCCCCGGGGCAGCGTGTCGAGCGTCGCGTAACGGTTGGAGATGAAGGCGTCGCGCGGGTCTTCGCGTTCGCACACGACGGACAGATGCAGGCCCGGCGGGAGCGTGGCCGTCACGTCCTTCATGGAATGCACGGCAATATCGATGCGGTTTTCGAGCAGCCCCTGCTCCAGTTCCTTGATGAACAGCCCCTTACCGCCGACCTTGGCCAGGCTGCGGTCGAGGATGCGGTCGCCCTCGGTGGTCATGGTGACGAGCTCGACGTGCAGTCCAGGATGTCGCCGCGTGAGAGCGTCGCGTACGTAATGCGCTTGCCACAGGGCGAGCTGGCTTTTGCGAGTACCGAGGCGGAGGGTTTTCAAGTGCGATTTGTGTTCCGGGGCATGAGTGTCGATTCATATTATTACATATTCTGTTTTGTAACTTTTCGGGATTTCATTCCCAAGAAAGCCATGTACGCTGGCTGTCGTCCCCGCGAAAGCGGGGATCCAGGCTTTGAATGGTATCGCGCGCCTTGCGCGCGATCTCAACAGCTACTTGTGGGTGGCTGACCCACGGCAGGTCGCTTTTCTTTGCTTGCCCAAAGAAAAGCGACCAAAAGAAAGGGCACCCCGGATGGCGCGAAAACCCCGCTGCGCTTCTCGCCGGAATCGGCGCTCGCCTCAACTCGCCGGGCGCGAACTACGCGCCTCGGGCTCAAACACGAGGCTCGCTTCTCCCGATTCCGGCTGCGATGCTCGGGCGCGCCATACGGGGCGTTAAAACACCTCCGCGTGGACGCCTTAGCTAAGTTGCTCCATCTCCCGTCGATACTCGGCTCGCTCCGACGGGAATTAGAAAAAACTAACGCTGCGTTGAGCCGCGCGGGGCACTAACAGAACCGCCTAGCGCTTACGGCGTTTCTCCGCGTCAGCTCGAGCAAAAAGTTAGGACATACTTTTTTGAAGGCTTAATTTTTACCTAAGTTTTGTATTTCAAAACCATAAATTCATACTTCCAGCCGGCCAGACAAAGGGCCAAATAGAAATCAGCAAGTGCGACGTTTCGTGAAACGGGTAGTACACTTGATATGAGTGAAGCAACAGCACACCCCAGACGTCCATGTGTTTCGCAAATATCTGTGGCGGTCGTGAGTAAAACATAGGCTTCGTAACACAGCCAAATTGTAAGGGCAGAAGCCAAAATAACACGGCCCCGTTTTGATAGGAGTTGCGGCTTTCAGTTTTCTGGCCATATCTTCATTTCGTGAACCCTAACGTATAAAGCCTGGATTCCCGTCTACGCGGGAATGACGACTAGGAGATGGGTTAGCTACTGACAATTTTGCATCGCCGCAGGCGACACTATAGATCAAACATTCATCGGCCGGTTGCGAGCCCAGCGCCGCACCTGCGCCGTGTGGCGGCGGCTGACGTCGAGCTTCTTGTCGTATCCCTTGAGGCTGATCTGCCAGGTGCCGGCCGGGTTCTTCTCGATGCCCTTGATGGCGCCCGTGGACACGAGCGCGTTGCGATGGATGCGAAGGAAGCGATCGCCGAACTCCTTCTCCAGGTTCACCAGCGAGTCCTCGATCAGATGTTCCTCCGTCGGTGTGCGTATCACGACGTATTTGCTGTCGGCGAGAAAGTAAAGAATATCCGGTATCGGCACGAGGCGAATGTTGCCGCGCAGGTGCACGCTGATGTGCGTGCGCACCATGGGTTCGGGACGCGCGTGCGTGATCTCGTCGATCTGCTTCATCGTGAGCTTATGCGCCTTGGACAGCGCTTTCGCCAGCCGGTCCTTGCGAATCGGCTTTAGCAGGTAATCCACGGCGTTGACGTCGAAGGCGTCGAGCGCGTGCTGGTCGTAGGCCGTGGTGAAAATCACCGCCGGCGGATTTTCCATGCCCATGAGATGCATCGCGGCCTCAAGCCCGTCCATGCCCGGCATGCGGATATCCATGAGCAGCACGTCGGGATTAAGCTCGGCGGACTTTTCGACCGCCTCGGCGCCGTTCATGGCATCGCCGACCACGGTGTAGCCGCCGATGTCGTTCAGCAATTCGCGCAGACGGTCGCGCGCCAGTTTTTCGTCATCTACGATCAGCACTCTCATAAATTATCTCCGCGCGTTGGCAACACCACCGTGACAGTAAACAGACCATCGTCCTCGGCGCTCGTGAGCGAGGCCTGTTCGCCGTAATGACTCTGGAAGCGCTGGCGTATGTTGCCCAGCGATTGTCCCGGTGTCGATTTCGTCTGCTTGGGTTTGGATTTCGGAAGCGGGTTTGCCACCCGAATGTAAATCCGGTCGTTTTCCTCCCACAGCCGCACATCCACGACGCCGCCGGCCGGCAGTTCCTCGATGCCGTAACGGATCGCGTTCTCGAGCAGCGGTTGCAGCGTCAGCACCGGCATCACGCTCTTGCGCGGGAATTTGCCGATGTCCCAGTTGACCACGAGCCGGTTATCGAGGCGCAGCGCCTCGAGCGCGAGGTATTTTTTCGCGACGTCGATTTCATTCTTGACCGGCACCAGCATCTCGTCCTGCGAGAGCATCATGCGAAACAGGTCGGCCATGTCCTCGATCGCGGTCTCGGCCTTGTTCGGCGCGCTGCGAACCAGCGAGGAGATGATGTTCAGACTGTTGAACACAAAATGCGGGCGGATGCGGGATTGCAACGCCTGCAACTTGGCGCGCGACTCGGACAGCGTTCGCTGGGTCAATTCGTGCTTGGCGAGAAACAATCGCAGCAGCAACCCGTTGATGATGGCGCTGATGGTGAGATTGAGAATATGGAAATCGCTATACCATGCCGGGCGCGCGGTCTGGATCCGGCCGAGCGCCCACAGCAGCCATACGGTGCACTCACTCACGACGAAGGTGGTGAGTAGCAGCAACAGATAGGCCATCATCAACGCGCGCAGGTTGGGCAGGCGGTTGAGGTATATGCGCGTGTAACACAGCACGGCGGTGCCCGCGAGCGCCACCCACTGGATGAACAGCGAGATCAGCAGCAGGTCCTGCAGCACGGTGGGCGACAGGAAATTGCGCGGGATGATCAGATTGATCACGATGGCGAGCATTTCCGCGACCACCACGACGTTGAACACCACTTCGCCGGTGCAGAAGTTCGGCAGGAATTCGGTTTTCTCGCCCGGCAAGGTTTCAGCCGCCGGCAGCAGACGCTCCACGCTTTTCTCGATATCCCGTGCGCGCCCCCAGAGGCGATCGAGGAATAACCGGCTTTTGGCGGTGAGTTCCATGGTCATCCCCGAATGATCGGCATTCTGACCTTGACGTGATACTGGCCGCCTTCCTGAATGACCTGCATGCTGGCGGCGCTGCCGAATTGGGTCGCCAGGCGCTGGCGAATATTTTCCTGCGCGAGCTTGTTACCCTTGCTGCGTGTCTCCTTTTGCACGTCCGGCAACGGATTGCTGATCATGATATTCAACGTCTCGCCTTCGGACCACATCTCGATCTTGATCGTCCCGCCGGCAAACCGCGGCTCGATGCCATGATAGATGGCATTTTCCAAAAGCGGTTGCAGGGTTAGTGCCGGCATCAAGGCGGAGCGCGGAATATTACTCACGTTCCATTTCACCTGTAGCCGGTCGCCAAGACGGATCTTCTCCACTTCCAGGTATTGGCGCGAGATTTCGCGTTCGGCGGTCACGGGTACGAGTTTGCGCGCATCTGCGAGCAGTACGCGGAACAGGTCCGCGAGGTCGTGCAGCACCGCCTCGGCCTTGTGCGGGTCACTGCGTGTCAGCGAGGCGACGCTGTTCAGGCTGTTGAACAGAAAATGCGGGCGGATGCGCGATTGCAGCGCCTGGAGTTTGGATTCCTGCTGAAGCTTGCCATCCACCGTCGAACGCTGCTGCAGAATCAGGTAGCGTATGCCCAGCACGCCGATGATGCCGGCGATCATGAGGCTGCGGACCAGCAGCGAATCGCGCCAAGCTGGTATGCCGTCGTCGATCAGTTCGAGATTATGGAACAGATAGATGAAGCCGTCGGTACCGAGCGAGGTGACCAGCAGTATCAACAGCACTGCCAGCACCGAACCGGTTCCAGTCGAGGCGCGCTTGAACAGCGGCGAGGCAATTTTCAGCACCACGAAACTGCACAGCGCGATGGACACCGCAAACAGCGACAGCAGGGAAAAATCCTGCCAGGCCTGTTCATTGAAGTCGGTATTGCGCCCAATGGTAATGATAATGGCGATCAGTTCGGCCAGGATGACGAACCGGATCAGCATACTGAAGGTCCCGAAATCGGGGAGGAAATGCGACTTCTCGACGCTGGCGTTGGACATGGAATCCGTTCTGACGTACAACTTTCAAGCGTTCATCATGACCCGGTTAAACGACAGGATACGACGGCGCTTACGCCGGAATAATGCTCCTCTCGGACCAGGCGGTTGGTGAATGACAGGGCAGATGTACCTGCCCAGTACATTTATAGCTCAATTATATATTTTTCAGCGTCTTGATGGGCGCCGCGCGGGCAAAAAACATCGGTTCATTTGGGCGACTTCTCAAGTATACTTTCAGCCGCGTGGCCAAAAGCCAAAAAAAACCCCCCGTTTCGAGGCGGGGGGCAGAATCCTGGTTCGGAATTCGGGGTGGGGGTGCACAAAGGAGAGTCCGAACCAGGTGCTACATGGTGAAAAATAGCCGGGTTATACCGCGGTAACAACGAACGGCCGATAATCGTAGGACAGATACGGATGGGCGGGCCGGAAACTGGTAGTTTCACAAGCACGACAAGGTTTTGGCGGCTGGCGAGCAACGTTACCCTGTGTCACCTTATCTATCCCGATCACACACTCTTGTCGCGGAACAAGGCCATGACAATTGAAAAGCCCTGGAGCGGGCGCTTCACCGAACCCACCGACGCCATCGTCGAGACCTTCACGGCCTCGGTATTTTTTGACCGGCGCTTGTACCTCTACGACATCATGGGCTCGATCGCGCACGCGCAAATGCTGGCGCATGTGGGCGTGCTCACGAAAAAGGAACGCGACGCGATCGTCAAGGGGCTGAAAGAAATCGAAGCCGAAATCGACGCGGACAAGTTTTCCTGGAGCGTGGCGCTCGAAGACGTGCACATGAACATCGAAGCGCGACTGATCGAGCGCATCGGCGAGGTCGGCAAGAAACTGCACACCGGCCGCTCGCGCAACGATCAAGTGGCGACCGATCTGCGTCTTTATCTGCGCGACGGCATTGATGTCGTGTCCGACGCCATTGCGCAACTGCAAACAGCCATCCTCGATCTCGCCGAGCGCGAGGTGGGCACGCCCGCGCCGGGATTTACACATTTGCAAACGGCGCAGCCGGTGACCTTCGGCCATCATATGCTCGCGTGGTTCGAGATGCTCGTGCGCGACGCGCAGCGTCTCCAGGATTGCCGCAAGCGCGTAAATATCATGCCGCTTGGTGCTGCGGCGCTGGCTGGCACGAGCTATCCCATCGACCGCGCCTACACCGCGAAGCTGCTCGGCTTCGATGCGCCGACGGAGAATTCGCTCGACGCGGTTTCCGACCGCGACTTCGCCATTGAATTCGTGTCGGCCGCGGCACTGCTCATGACGCACCTGTCGCGCATGTCCGAGGAACTGGTGCTGTGGTCGTCCGCGCAGTTCGGATTCGTCGAGCTGTCGGACGCCTACTGCACCGGCTCGTCCATCATGCCGCAAAAGAAGAATCCGGATGTACCGGAACTGGTGCGCGGCAAAACCGGCCGCGTCAACGGCCATCTGGTCGCGCTGCTGACGCTCATGAAGGCGCAGCCGCTGGCGTACAACAAGGACAACCAGGAAGACAAGGAGCCGGTGTTCGACACGCTCGATACCGTGCTCGGAAGCCTGCGGGTATTCACCGGCATGATTCCGGACATGAAGGTCAAACGCGATCACCTGCTGCGCGCAGTGGTCATGGGCTTTTCCACCGCCACGGATCTCGCTGACTATTTGGTACGCAAGGGTGTCGCCTTCCGCGACGCCCATGAAATGGTGGGAAGAGCTGTCCGTCTCGCCATCGATACCGACCGCGACCTGTCGCAGATCGACCTCGATGAGTACAAAAAACTCAGCGCCGTCATCGGCAAGGACGTGTACAGCGTGCTGACGGTGGAAGGCTCACTCGCCGCGCGCAATCACCTCGGCGGCACGGCGCCGGCGCAGGTCAAGGCGGCGGTCAAACGCGCCCGCAAGCGCCTCATCCGGCCCGGCAAATAACCCGCCATAGCGAGGTTCCGCCATGGATACCCTCGAAGACCTGAAAAAACGCTTACGCGAGTTTGCACGTGAACGCGACTGGGAGCAGTTTCACTCGCCCAAGAACCTCTCGATGGCGCTGATCGTCGAGGCCGCCGAACTGGTGGAGCATTTCCAGTGGCTGACGCAGGAGCAGAGCCGCAAGCTGCCGGAAAAAACCCTGCGCGAGGTGGAGCAGGAAATGGCGGACGTGTTTATCTATCTCAACCGCATGGCCGACCTTCTGGGCATCGATTTGCTCGACGCGGCCAGGCGCAAGATGGAACTCAATGCAAAAAAATATCCCGCGCACGAGGTGCGCGGGAAGGCGGATAAGCGATGACTATTGTCTCGGCCCCATTCGTTGCGGGCGATCCGGACGCGGTGACATCCCGCGATCGAAGCCTGGACCGCTGTCGTCCCGGCGCCATTTCTCCTTGAATTCCTGACGCTGCTC
>DATICK010000307.1:0-6299 GCA_035456865.1 Sulfuricaulis sp. | reverse complement strand
GCCACGGCGATGAGCACATTTGGGATGCGTGGATTGAAGCGACGCAGAAGGATCATGATGGCGAAGGCGCCCACGGCAATGAAGAACGTGGGCCAGTGAATCTGCGTGGGGACAGCGGCAATGGTGTTCCACACGGTTTCGTAATGGTGTTCGGCCTTGTCGGCGCGCACGCCGAATATCTTGTCGAGCTGCGAGGTGGCGATGATGATCGCGGCGGCGTTGGTGAAGCCGATGATCACCGGATGCGACAGGAAGTTCACCACCACACCAAGACGTAGCAGCCCGAGACCTAGCTGAAACAGGCCGACGATCAGCGACAAGGTGATGGCATAAGCCACGTAACCCGGGCTGCCGCTGGCCGCGATGGGTTCGAGTGCCGCGGCAGTCAGCAGCGAGACCACCGCCACCGGTCCGGTCGCGAGTTGACGCGAGGAGCCGAACAGCGCCGCCACCATCGGTGGCAGGAAGGCGGCATACAGGCCGTAGTAGGCGGGCAGGCCGGCGAGCTGGGCGTAGGCCATGGACTGCGGGACCAGCACCAGTGCCACGGTGATCCCGGCGATGAGATCGGAGCGCAGAACCTTGCTGTCCCGCAGCTCGCCGATCCAGTTCAAAAAAGGAAACAGGCGAAGTAGCCGCCCGTTGGTCAAAGCACGGCTTGGTACACTGGCCATGAATGGTTATCCGGTGTTGAGTATATTTTGGCGTAGCCCCGACGTGGTCGAAATCTGCCCTCTGTCGACGGACGGATTATAGGTGGTTGATCCCGGCTTGATAAGCCGTGGTCGGAACGCAGACTGCCTTAACGGTTCAGAATGATTTCAAGTTCAAACTTGCCGCACGGGGCCTATTTGACGAGAGTGACCGGCACATTTACCAGGTGCAGAACCTTGGTGGCCACGGAACCGAGTAGCAGGCCTTCGAGGGCACCCCGGCCATGGCTGCCCATGACAACCTGATCGCAGCCCAGTGCCTGGGTCATTCTGACGATGGTCGGGACCACCTCGCCGTGCTCGATGTGGGTCGTGTAGGCAATGCCGGCAGCGTCCAGGATCGCGCGCGTGGATGCCAGGGATGCCTCGCCATACTCCCGTGCCAGGGCGGTGATCTCATCCTCGCGCAGGAACCGCTTCACTTCCCAGCCTTCGGCCACGGCCTGCACATTGAGCAGATGAATCTCCATCATGCCCACATCCCGGACAAAACCGACCAGGTAACGCGCCGCATTCTCCGAGCCGGTCGAGCCGTCCACTGGAAGCAATATCTTATGCATGATTCGCCCTCCGAGTAAGAAAATAGATACTATACCTAATCCAATAAGATCGAACCTGGCCATGATCCTCGCCACGAGATTGCCGTTACTCTTCGCCGTCGGCCTGTTATTCGCAACCCCCGCCCACGCCGCCGAAACCCCGGCCCTGCTTGGCGTTCCCGTCGAATTCATTCTGTTTGCGCTGACTTTGCTGGGCGTGGCGCTGTTCCACCACCACACTCTGGCAGTGGCGCTGTCCGGGCTGTTCACGATTACGCTCTACAAGCTGCTGGTCACCGGCTTCCATGCCGGCAGCGGCCTGCCCGGACTGGTCGGGCACCTGCAACACGAGTGGGTGGTGCTGACCAATCTGCTTGGACTGTTGCTGGGATTCGCGCTGCTGTCGCGCCACTTCGAGGAAAGTCACATACCGAAGATACTGCCGCGCTGGTTGCCGGACGACTGGAAGGGCGGCTTCATGCTGCTGGCGATGGTGTTCGTGCTGTCTTCGTTCCTGGACAATATCGCCGCGGCGCTGATCGGCGGCACTGTGGCCGCCAGCGTGTTTCACCGCCGTGTGCACATCGGCTATCTCGCCGCCATTGTCGCTGCCTCCAACGCCGGCGGCTCAGGCAGCGTGGTGGGTGACACTACCACGACCATGATGTGGATCGACGGAGTGAATCCCGTCAATGTTCTCCACGCCTATGCGGCGGCGACGGCGGCGCTGCTGTTCTTCGGCGTGTTCGCGGCGCGGCAGCAGCAGGCTTTTGCCCCGATCCAGAAGGATGCCAGCGCCGGCGTCCGGGCGGACTGGGCGCGGGTGGCGATTGTGGTGTGGATCCTGGCCGCGGCCATCGGCACCAATGTCATCGTCAACACCCGCTACGCGGAATTCTCTGACGCCTTCCCGTTCCTCGGCGCGGCGGTATGGATTGCGCTGCTGCTCGCCACGCCGCTACGCAAGCCGGAGTGGAGTCTCATGCCCGAGGCCATCAAGGGCAGCGTATTCCTGCTGTCATTGGTGTTGTGCGCTTCCCTGATGCCGGTGGAAAAACTTCCCGCCGCCTCCTGGCAGACTTCCTTCGGGTTGGGCTTCATCTCGGCGGTGTTCGACAACATTCCGCTCACCGCCCTGGCTCTCAAGCAGGGCGGTTATGATTGGGGCGTGCTGGCCTATGCCGTGGGCTTTGGCGGTTCCATGATCTGGTTCGGTTCTTCCGCCGGCGTGGCCCTGTCAAATCTTTTTCCGGAAGCCCGGTCCGTCGGTGCCTGGCTGAAGAGCGGCTGGCATGTCGCCGTCGCCTACATCATCGGCTTCTTCGTCATGCTGGCGGTGGTGGGTTGGCATCCGCATGCGCCGCATAAAACGACGCCGGTAATGCAGATGAACGTGCAGCCTCACTGATGCGCCAAGAGAAAAAACTTGGCGCCCTTAGTTAAATAAAATAGTCACCGAGGTGCCGGAATTTTCGCGGCTTTCAAGCCGCAGCTCCCAGCCGAAGCGATCGCAAATACGCTTGACCAGCGACAAGCCGATGCCGGCGCCCTCGCTCGTAATATCGCGGAAATGGCGCAGGAAGACTTGATCCACGGCGTAACCCGGAATGCCCTTGCCGGTATCGGCAATGCTCAGGCCGCGCGCATCCTGGCGGATGATCACCGTGCCGCTGGCGGTGTAGGAAAACGCGTTGCGCACCAAATTGCTGACGAGGATGTCGATCAGCGCGCAATCGGCTGGCACCTCCAGCGCAGGATCGGTATGCACCTCGACCTGCACCGGCTTGTTGGCCAGCAGCAGGCGGTGTTTATCCACCGCCTTTTCGATAACCCCTGCCACCGCGCAGCTGCCGCTGCTTGAGACAAGCTGTTCCTCGCGTGCCATCAGCAATAGCGCGGTACCTAGCTCGCCCATATCCCGCGCGGCGTGATCGATGCGCGCGATGCGTGTTCTTTGCTTTTCGGTCAGGGTTTCGTCCTCGAGCAAAATCTCGGTGGCGCTCATGATGACGGCGAGCGAGGTGCGTAGTTCGTGGCTCATGTCCGCGCTCAGCGCGCGCTCGCGTTCGATGAAGGCGCGCATGCGCACCACGTGCCGGTCGAACACCCGCGCCAGCTCTCCCATCTCGCCCTCGGGGAAATCCTCGGCCAGGGGGTGGTCCCAGTCCTCGGGCTTGAGGAAGTGAACTTTGTCGGCCAGCTTCGTCACCGGCGCGACCACGGAGCGCGACAGCCAGATGCCGCCGAGGGCGGCCAGCAATGTCACTGCGACCGCCACCACCGCCAGCAGAAAGAGAAAACGTTCCTCGCGCTTCTGTTGCAACGAGGTATCGTAGAGCAGGTAATAGCGCGCGCCGCTGCGCTCCAGCACGGCGGCGCGATAGGACAGATCGCCCACCGTCACGTCATGCCGGCCGGGCGACAGCGTCGCGAGGTAGGGGGGAACATCGCCGGCGCTCGCGGCATCCCGCACATAACCCTGCAACATGACCGTGGAGGGCGGCAGCGAGTGCGGATTGCGCTCGCGCCGGGCGATGTAGTCGTCTAGTTCCGCCGTCAGCGTTTCGTCGATCAGGCGTTGTCCCAGATCATGGGCGGTTTGATAAAGCAAAAAGACTAGCAGCAGGCTGAGCAGCGCACCAAAGCCGGCGAAAAAAAACGCAACGCGTTCGCGCAAATTATGCGGTCGAAGCATCGGGTTCCTGCAATTGATAGCCGACGCCGCGCACTGTGCGGAGCAGCGGAGGAAGTTCCGGCGGGTCGATGGCCGTGCGCAAGATGTGCATGTGCACCCGCAGTGCGTCGCTATCCGGCGGCGAATCGCCCCACAGCGCCTGCTCGATCTCGCGACGCGAGACGACATTCGGCGAACGTTTCATGAGCAGCTTCAGAATCTTGAGCGGCATCGCCGGCAGCTCGACCGCCCGTCCCGAACGCCGCAAGGCGAGCGTGCCGAGGTCCAGCTCCAAATCGCCGACCTTCAATTGTTGTGTTCGCTCGCCCATGCGCGAACGCCGGATCAAGGCCTGCAAGCGAATATCCAGCTCGCGCAACTCGAACGGCTTCACCAGGTAATCGTCCGCGCCCTCCGCGAAGCCGGCCGCCTTGTCGTTGAGCGTGGCGCGCGCAGTCAGCATCAATACCGGCACGCTCGATTGCGCGTCCTGCCGCAGGCGGCGGCACACCGTCAACCCGTCTATCCCCGGCAGCATGATATCCAGCACGATCGCGTCATAACGATTGGTAACGGCCAGATGCAGTCCGGTCACCCCGTCGAGCGCCACTTCGGTCAAATATGCCCGCTCGCCCAGGTAGTCGGCGATATTCGCCGCGAGGTCCCGGTTGTCCTCGATGATCAAGACGGAAATGGAATCAGGGTTATTCATCGCTCCCGGTATGAGAGTGGATAATGGATGCCTTCGGTCAGTCTTGACCGGCCCGCGCGTTTTTTTCGAAGCCGCTAAAGTATATCGTTATTGGCTCAATAGGCTTACTGTTAACGGTGCAGAATGACTTCCAGCACAAACTTGCTGCCGAAGTAGGCGAGCAGGAGTAGCGTGAAGCCACCCAGGGTCCAGTGAATGGCCGGGCGACCGCGCCAGCCCAGGCGCCAACGACCGACCAGCAGCACCGCATAAACGACCCACGCGAGCTCCGCCAGCACCATGTGATGAGTCAACTTGAACGGCTGGCCGAAGATGGCTTCCGCAAAGAACGAGCCGCTGATCAGCGTGAGCGTGAGCAGGATGAAACCGAAACCGATCATCTGGAACATAACGCTTTCCATGGTCTGCATGGGCGGCAGCGCGCGGATGAATCCGCCCGGATGCTTGCTCCGCAAGTGGCGCTCCTGCATCAGCAGCATCAGACTCTGTGCCGCAGCCAGGCACATCAGGCTGTAGGCCAGGATGGCCACGACGATGTGCACCGCCGATGCGCTGGAGGCCAGAGGCAGAGACATGCGCCCGGGCCACAGCCACTCTACCAGCACCGTCAGGCCGGCAATGGGCATAATAAGGATGCCGAGGTTGTCGACCGGGCGAATGGTGGAGGTGAAGATATACAGCGCCGCAATGACACAGGCCACGAGCGAGAACGCCGGCGTGAGGGCGAGATTCAGGCCATGTTCCTGCCACAGCCGTGTGTACAGCAACGTCGCGTGCAGCACGACCGCGCCGAGCCCGAGGCTCAAAATGCCGATTTTGGCGCTTCCGGTCACCACTTCCCCGCGAGCCAGACGCAGGCCAAGCAGTAATGCGGCGCTGAGATACAGCGCCAAGGCGAGGAAATTCATGACAGGATTGGTCATAATTAATGAAGCCCTACTGCGTTCGTCTTGTCATAATACGCCCGCATGATGGCACAGGTTGCCTCGCCTTTGAAGTGCGGGGAGAAACATGTATGACGATTTTGCAAAGGTATTCCCACCATAGATGAAAATACGGATTCTGGGAGCCAGCGGCGGCATCGGCGCGCAGGCGCGCACGACGTCGATTCTGGTGGATCATGACATTCTCATCGATGCGGGTACCGGCGTCGGCGATCTCACGCTGAAGGAAATGCGCGCCATCGACCACGTGTTTCTGACCCACTCGCATCTCGACCACGTGACCATGCTGCCGTTCATGCTGGACACCGTGGGTGCCGACCGTCGCGAGCCGGTGCGGGTTTACGCGCAGGAGGCGACACTGACCACGTTGCGCACGCATCTTTTCAACGGCGAGCTGTGGCCGGACTTCAGCCGCATCCCGACTCCTGAAGCGCCGTTCATGACGTATCATGTCCTGCCGGCGGGTGGCGAGATGACGCTGAATCAGCGGCGCGTGCGCAGCATCCCGGTCACGCACGTGGTCCCGGCGGTGGGTTACCTGCTGAGCGGTGCCCGAGGGAGTATTGCCTTCAGCGGCGATACCACGACGACGCAAGAATTCTGGAAGGTGCTGAACGCGACCGGCGATCTCCGGCATGTGATTGTCGAAACCAGTTTTTTGGAAGCCGACGCGGAGCTCAGCCGGATTTCCAAACATTTGTGTCCTTCCCTGCTGGC
>DATICK010000306.1:0-7685 GCA_035456865.1 Sulfuricaulis sp. | reverse complement strand
TGCTTGTCATCGGATTGTTCACCGGCACGCTTCCGAACGCGATGGCGGCCGAACCCGCTCATCTCAGGCTGTATACGACCAAGGCTGAGTTCAGCAACGTCAAGGATGATCTCATTATGGCGATCACGGGCCGCGGCTTCGTGGTGGACCATAATTCCTATATCGGCGCCATGCTGGATCGCACCGGTAAGGACCTCGGCACGACGAAACCGGTATTCGGCCAGGCCGAGTCGCTACAGTTCTGTTCGGCCACGGTCTCGCGGCGCATGATGGAGGCCGACCCGGCCAACATCGTGTTCTGTCCCTATATCATCGTGCTGTATACCCTGCCGCAGGACCCGAAGACGGTGTACGTCGGCTATCGCCGGCCGTTGCCGGTCGGCACCGAGGCGTCGAAGGCCTCGTTGAAGGCGGTGGAAGAACTGCTCGACGGGATCGTGAAAGAGGCGCTGAATATCAAGTAAGTCCTGGACCGTTTCCCGTCAGGCGCGGCACTTTGGAGTGCCGCCGTCCTGACTTATACTCCACCCCGTTTCCGATCAACGAGAACAACGACATCCATGCGCGTCTCCCGATTCCTGCTTTCCACCATCCGCGAAACCCCGGCCGAGGCCGAGACCGTCAGCCATCAACTGATGCTGCGCGCCGGCATGATCCGCAAGCTCGCCGCCGGTATCTACACCTGGCTGCCGCTCGGTCTGCGCGCGTTGCGCAAGGTCGAACACATCGTGCGCGAGGAAATGAACCGCGCCGGCGCTCAGGAGGTCCTGATGCCGGCGGTGCAACCGGCGGAACTGTGGCAGGAATCCGGACGCTGGGACCAGTACGGTCCGGAATTGCTGCGCCTAACCGACCGGCATAAGCGCGACTTCTGCTTGGGGCCGACCCATGAGGAGGTCATCACGGACCTGATCCGGCGCGAGATCAAGAGCTACCGTCAACTGCCGGCGAATTTCTACCAGATCCAGATGAAATTCCGCGATGAAATCCGTCCGCGTTTTGGCGTCATGCGCGCGCGCGAATTTCTCATGAAGGACGCATACTCTTTTCATGCCAGCGAGGCCTCGCTCGCGGAAACCTATCGGACGATGCACGAAACATACTCTCGCATCTTCCGCCGCGTGGGGCTGGAGTTCCGCCCGGTGGCGGCCGACACAGGCGCTATCGGCGGCAGCAATTCACATGAATTCCACGTGCTTGCCGACTCCGGCGAAGACGCGATTGCCATCTGCACGAAGTGCGATTACGCCGCCAATGTGGAAATGGCCCAGGCACTGCCGCCGATGGGCAAGCGTCCGGCGCCCAGCAAGGCGATGCAGACCGTGGACACGCCTGGACAACACAGCATCGAGGAGGTCAGCCGGTTCCTTAAAGCCGACCCGAAACAAACGATCAAAACCCTGCTCGTGAAAGGCACGGGTGGAGTGATCGCGCTGGTGTTGCGCGGCGATCATGAGGTGAATGAAGTGAAGGCGGCGAAGCTCCCGCAGGTCGTCAAGCCGCTGGTTTTCGTCACGCCGGGCGAGGTGGAACTCGCGGCCGGCTGCGAGCCGGGCTCGATCGGACCGGTGGGCCTGAAGATTCCCGTCATCGCCGATGAGTCCGCCGCGCGTCTCGCCGATTTTGTCTGCGGCGCGAACGTCAACGGCAAACACCTTATTAATGTGAACTGGGGGCGGGACGCCGCAGAGCCGATCGTGGCCGATCTGCGCAAGGTGGTCGAGGGCGACCCCTGCCCCGATTCCGGCAAGGGCCAGTGCGAAGGCACTCTCTCGATCCGCCGCGGTATCGAGGTCGGCCACATCTTTCAGCTCGGCACCAAGTACAGCGAGGCAATGCAGGCGACGGTGCTCGATGAAGCGGGAATGTCCGTCACCATGCTCATGGGTTGCTACGGCATCGGCGTCTCGCGCGTGGTGGCCGCGACCATCGAACAGAACCATGACGACAACGGCATTATCTGGCCCGACGCCATCGCGCCGTTCCAGATCGCGCTGGTACCTATCGGCTACGGAAAATCAGAAAAGGTCTGCGAGACGATAGATAAACTCTACAGCGAACTGGTGCATGAGGGCTTCGATGTACTGCTCGATGACCGCGACGAGCGGCCCGGCGTGATTTTCGCCGACATGGACCTGATCGGCATTCCGCACCGCCTCGTTCTCGGCGACAAGGGCCTGGCCAAGGGCATGATTGAATACAAGGGGCGAAAGGACAAGCAGGTCCGCGAAGTGCCCTTGGGCGAGATCGTCCGGACCCTGCGCGAGACCATCAAAATCTGAATCGAGACTGCATCGAAGCCGCCTCGGCACACCCTCCGTGCCAGCGGCATGTGAGCATGCTGCCGCGTGGAACAGACTCAACATCCCGGAATTACCTGCTCAGCCTAAGAGGTTTACACATGGAAGCATTGCTGTTTTCAACCGCGATCGTGGCCGTGGCCGAGATGGGCGACAAAACTCAGCTGCTGTCTTTTGTGCTTGCGGCGAAGCTCAAACGCAAGCTGCCTATTATCTTCGGAATTCTCTTCGCTACGCTCGCCAATCATTTCTTCGCGGGCTACGCGGGCGCCGGGCTCGCGAGCCTGGTGACTCCCTGGACGTTGAGGTGGATCATCGCACTCTCATTTTTCGCCTTCGGAGCATGGGCGCTCAAACCCGACGAACTCGGGGAGGACCGGAAGCTCCGGGACGCGGGTGTGTTCCTGACCACGCTAGTCGCTTTTTTCCTGGTGGAGATGGGCGACAAGACCCAGCTCGCCACGGTGGCGCTGGCGGCCCGCTACGATTCGCTGGTCGCGGTGGTGGCGGGAACGACGCTGGGCATGATGATCGCCAATGTTCCGGCCGTCTGGATGGGCGAAGCGCTCGCCCACCGGATCAACATGAAAGCCATGCGCTGGGTCGCGGCGGGATTGTTCGTTTTCCTCGGTATTCTGGCATTGCTCGCCGGGGACGACGCGGTTCGGGTCGGATAGCTGCGTGATGAACAAAGCGAATCCCAACGAAGCATTTCATTGATTCGATATCACTTGATATCGGTCATTTGCGAACCACGGCCTCACCGTATATTATGCACGCCGTTTTTTTGAACGGAAGCGACGCATCATGTCCATCGAACAGTTTGAATCATGGTCTCTCGTCATCGGCATCGGCGGCCTGATCGCGTGGATGCTGCTCATCATCTGGAAAATGGGCAAGGAGTCAGGAGCGGGTCGCTACGGTTTCTTCGTCCTGTTTCTCGCCTTGGGCCTGGGCTTCGTCGGGTTCATCGCCAAAACCGTTCTCATCGAGATGCTCAAGCTCTAACCGTCACGATTCCACCAGCAGCGGCGTGGCGGCAAGAAGGCGTTGCAACCCGGGATCGCGCGTCGCCGCGATGACCGGGAAACGGCCGAGCAAGTCATGAGATGTGATGTTATTCATTTCGGCTAGGTTGTGCGCCGTCGAACCCCGGTGACGTTCGGAATCTGATCGAGCAACGCAAGAATCCGGCTTAAGATTTCTAGATTCGGGATGTCGAGCGTGAAGGTCATGTGCGCGGCCTGGTTCTTGTCGGTCACCGTGCTCACGCCCAGCACATTGATTTTTTCGTTGGCGAGCAGCGACGTGATATCGCGCAACAGACCGGCGCGGTCATAGGCGGTAATCTCGACCTCGACCGGATAGGTCTGGCCGGCTTCCGCGCCCCAACTGACCTCGATCAGCCGCTCGTCATGCTCGTCATGATGCCGCAGCGCATTCGGGCAGTTCTGCCGATGAATTGTCACGCCCTGCCCGCGGGTGATGAAGCCCACGATGGGATCGCCCGGCAATGGATTGCAGCATTTGGCCGTGCGCGTGAGCAAATTGCCCACGCCTTGAATGGTCACGCCGGCGGGTGGACGCGGCGCGGTGGGGGGGCGCGGGGCAAAAACCGGCCGCGTCTCCTTGAGCGCATGCCCGGCGAATTCCTGCACCGCCGCCATGATCTGCGCCGGTTTGATGTCACCGCGTCCGGCGGCCGCGAGGAAATCGTCCACCCGGTGAAACTGGAAACGGCCCGCGAGCTTCTCGTAATTTACGTCGCTGATGCCCAAGCGGTGGAACTCCCGCTCCAGCACGGCGCGTCCCTCGGCGATGCTCGTCTCCAGATTCTGCTCGCGGAACCAGTGACTCACCCGGGTGCGCGCCTTGGAGGTATGCAGGTAACCGAGGTGCGGCGACAGCCAGTCGCGCGACGGCCCACCCTGCTTGACCGTCAGCACCTCGACGCGGTCACCGGTCGTGAGTGCATGGGTAAGCGGCACCATCTGGCCATTGACCTTAGCGCCGCGACAGCGGTGCCCGACATCAGTGTGAATATCATAAGCAAAATCGAGCGGCGTCGCTCCCGCGGGCAGATCGACAATATTGCCCTTGGGCGTGAACACGTACACGCGTTCGCTGAAGACCTCGGATTTGAACTGATCCACGAAATCAGTCGCGCTCGCAATCTCGTCCTTCCATTCGAGCAGGCTGCGCAGCCAGGCAATCTTGGCGTCGTAACTCTTGTCCACACGCGCGCCTTCCTTGTAGCGCCAGTGGGAGGCGACACCCAGCTCGGACTGGTTGTGCATGTCGTGCGTGCGTATCTGCACTTCCACCGTCTTGCCGTCCGGGCCGATCACCGCGGTGTGGATCGAGCGGTAGTGATTTTCTTTCGGGGTCGCGATGTAGTCGTCGAATTCGCCGGGAATATGCTGCCACAGCGAATGCACCACGCCGAGGGCGGCGTAACAGTCGCGGATGTCCTTGACGAGCACGCGCACGGCGCGTACGTCGAAGATGCGCTCGAAGTCCCGGCCTTTCTTCTGCATCTTGCGCCAGATGCTGTAGATGTGTTTTGGCCGGCCACTGACCTCGGCCGCGATTTCGGCGTGACGCAATTCCTGCGCGAGCATCGCGACAAAACGTTCGATGTATGCCTCGCGGTCTTCGCGCCGTTCGGCGAGAAAACCGGCGATCCGCTTGTACTCGACGGGTTCCAGATACCGGAAGGCCAGGTCCTCGAGCTCCCACTTCATCTGCCAGATGCCGAGACGGTTGGCGAGCGGCGCGAAGATATCCATGGTCTCGCGCGCGATGCGTTTCTGTTTCTCCTCGGACAGGGAATCCAGGGTACGCATGTTGTGCAGGCGGTCGGCGAGCTTGATGAACACGACGCGCACGTCCTCGGCCATGGCCAGCAGCATCTTGCGCAGGCTCTCGGCTTGGGTATGTTCGCGACGCGAACCACCCGGCAGGATCTGGAATTCCTGGATGACATTCATCTTGGTCACGCCGTCGACGAGGCTGGCGATGCGCGCGCCGAAGTCGCGTTTCAGATCCTCCAGCGCGATGCTGCTGTCCTCGACCACGTCATGCATGATTGCCGCGGCCAGCGTTTCGTGATCGAGCCCCAGGTCGGCGAGGATCTTCGCCACCGCCAGCGAATGCCGGACATACGGTTCCCCGGAGGCGCGCCGCTGTCCGACATGGGCCCGGGCTGCCAGGGACGCGGCACGGCGCAGGATGCCGCTTTCCTCCGCAGATCTTCCGGCGGTGACGGCGGCCAGCCAGTCCTCCACGTTGCCCGCCTCGGGCGTGCCCGCGGTAGCGGAGATTGGCGTGGATTTGGCCATGATGATGTCTTTCCTCGGAAACGGTCCTGCCGGGCAGACTCACGGCGGCAAAGTAGTAAGGATTACTGTCTATAATTCCGGTATTGCCATGTCATGATTGCTCCCGTCGCCGCCAATGTCCATAGTCCCGGACAGGCGTGCAAGCGGACTTATATGATAATCGCCAGATCAACGCTGATACTTTTCGCCGTGACGTTAACCGCCTGCCTGGCGCTGGCCGGCTACGCGCGCGCTGCGCAACCCGCGCCCGCCGAAAAAACGCAACCGGCCGTGATCGACCCGGAACTACGCCAGATCGTGAAAAAGGCGGCGCAGGAAACCGACAGCTTTCCCGACCGCTTCGACGGCGAGGTGTGGCTGGCGGACATGTCGCGACGTCTTGCGACACGCGTGCCCGAGCCGCGTTACCGCGTGGAACTGCTGAAGAATGTGCACTACGAGGCGAACCGCGCCGGCCTCTCGCCCGAAGTCGTGTTGTCGGTCATCGACGTGGAAAGCAACTTCGACCAGTACGCGATCTCGTCGGTCGGCGCGCGCGGACTGATGCAGGTGATGCCGTTCTGGCTGAAGGAAATCGGCAAACCCGGCGACAGCCTGTTCCGCCTCCAGACCAACCTGCGGCTCGGCTGCACGATACTCAAATACTATCTCGACAAGGAAAAAGGCAATCTGTACGCCGCGCTCAAGCGCTACAACGGCACGCGCGAGCGCGACTATTCCCTCAAGGTGGACAAGGTGCTGCGGACGCGTTGGTTCCGGCAGTAGTCAGCCGCGGACGAAAAAATCGCCGAACGATTGCAGTTCCGCCTCCCGCGACCTTACCTGCTCGACGCGCGCCCGTGGAGGTCCCTGCCACAGCCAGCGCTCCAGTTCCGCGAGCTTCTCGTCCTCACCGCAGGCGACCAGCTCCACGCTGCCATCGGCAAGGTTGCGCACCCAGCCAGTAACACCCAACCGGCGCGCGGTGGCTTCCGTTGCGGCACGGAAGAACACGCCCTGCACCCGTCCGGAAACCAGAAAATGGCGGCAGCGGTTCATCGAAATATTCTAAACCGCCAAGACGCCAAGAACGCCAAGTTTTTGATCCCAAAGAATCGCTTTTCTTGGCGACCTTGGCGTCTTGGCGGTTTAAAATTATTTCTTAGGCGTTTTGAGACGCTGATTTTCGAGGCCCCGCAGAATGTCCTCCGCCTGCGCCTGGGTCAAAGGACCGATGCGCTGTGTCATGAATTTCCCCTCGGGCGAGAATACATAATAAGTGGGCGTACCGATGAACACACTGCCGCTGAGGCGTCCGGGGTCGCCCGGCTCGCCGAGCAGGTTCGGAAAGTTGAGGCTCTGATCGTTGACGAAGGTCTTGGCCTTGTCACGCCCGGCTTGACCGTCGATGGACAAGCCCAGCACCGTGGCGTCCGTTTTCCGGTGCTCCTCGTGGAAAAACGTCATGTGGTAAATATCGCGCCGGCAGATGGGACAGTCGGCGGACCAGACCACAACAATCGTCCATTTTCCCTGACCGATGAATTCGCTGACGTGGTGGTCATTGCCGTCCATGTCCTTCAGCCGGATATCCGGAGCCGCCGCCAGGACCAGCCCCGGTACCATCAGCAACACCAAGACAAAAAGCCTTATTCGATTAAGCACGTCACCCTCCGTTCAGAAATTCACAAAAGGGAGCGAGATGCATTCCTGCGTCGCCATCCTTATAATTCGATTACATGAATTGGAGCCCGCCATGAGCAAAAAATTTCGTACCGAAAAAGATTCACTGGGCGAGCACCCGGTGCCGCTCGACGCCTGGTACGGCATACAGACGGCGCGGGCGGTGGAAAACTTCCCGATATCCGACAGACGGCCGGACCGGGACTTCATCATCGCTCACGTCCGGATAAAGCGCGCGGCGGCGGCGGTCAACGAATCGGCCGGCGCGCTCGAAGCGCGCCTGGCGAACGCCATCATCGAGGCGTCGGACACGCTGATCGCGGGCAAGCATCTCGATGAATTCGTCGTCGACCGGTTTCAGGCCGGCGCCGGCACCTCGCAC
>DATICK010000305.1:0-9818 GCA_035456865.1 Sulfuricaulis sp. | reverse complement strand
GCATCGGCATCGTCTTCGGCATCTATCCCGCGCGCAAGGCCGCGCGCCTGAATCCCATTGAAGCCCTGCGTTACGAATAGGCCGGCGCGTGCCTGATGTGATAAATTGCTTGCCATATTCGTACTCAAGAACAAACAACCGGCGCTATCCATGAATCTTCACGAATACCAGGCAAAGGCGCTGCTGGCCGAATACGGCGTTCCGGTCCCGCCGGGCCGGCCGGCATTTTCCGTGGACGAGGCCCTGAAAGCGGCCGATGAACTGGGCGGCGACACCTGGGTGGTGAAGGCGCAGATCCACGCCGGCGGACGCGGCAAGGCTGGCGGGGTGAAAAAGGTTGCCGGTCGTGACGCGTTGGAGCAGACCGCGGCGGGGCTGCTCGGCACGCGGCTGGTGACGCATCAGACCGGACCCACCGGACAGCCGGTGAAGCGGCTGCTCGTGGAGCTGCCGAGCGTCGTGCTGAATGAACTTTACCTGGCGTGTCTCGTGGACCGCGCGCTCGAGCGTATCGTGTTTATTGCTTCGAGCGCCGGTGGCATGGACATCGAGACGATCGCCGCGAAGCATCCGGAGAAAATCCTGAGGGCGGTCGCCGACCCCGTGGCCGGCCTGCAGGCGTACCAGTGCCGCGAGATCGGTTTCGCCCTGGGCCTCCAGGACAAGCAGATCGCCGCGCTCTCGGGGCTGATGCTGAGTCTCTATCATCTTTTTTGCGCCCGCGACCTGAGCCTTGTAGAGATCAATCCGCTCGCGGTGATTTCAGACGGCGAACTGATCGCACTCGACGCCAAGATCCAGGTCGATGACAACGCGCTGTTCCGCCAGAAGGCCTTGGCGGAACTTCACGATTCGTCGCAGGACGATCCCAAGGAGGTCAAGGCCCAGGAGTTTGGGCTCAGTTATGTCGCGCTCGATGGCAATATCGGTTGCATGGTGAACGGCGCCGGGCTCGCGATGGCGACCATGGACCTGATCAAGCTGCACGGCGGGGCACCGGCGAATTTCCTCGACGTCGGCGGCGGCACCACGGCCGACAAGGTGGCCGAGGCGTTCAAGCTCATTCTCTCCGATACGAACGTGAAGGCGATCCTGGTCAATATCTTCGGCGGCATTGTGCGCTGCGATCTCATCGCCGAGGGCATCATCAAGGCGGTGAAGGAGGTCGGGATCGAGATTCCGGTGGTGGTGCGCCTCGAAGGCACAAACGTGGACAAGGGACGGGCGCTGCTGAAGGGCAGTGGTCTGAAAATTACTGCGGCAGATAGCCTGACGAACGCCGCGAAGCTGGTCGTCGCGGCGGTTCGAAATCCTTAAAAAGATTTTATGAGCATACTGGTTAACAAAAACACGAAAGTCATTTGCCAGGGCTTCACCGGCAAGCAGGGCACGTTCCATTCCGAGCAGGCGATTGCCTACGGAACGAAAATAGTCGGTGGTGTGACGCCAGGCAAGGGCGGGCAGTCCCATCTCGGATTGCCGGTGTTCAACACGGTGCGCGAGGCGGTGCACGAAACCGGCGCCGATGCGACCATGATCTACGTGCCGGCGGCGTTTGCCGCCGATTCCATCCTGGAGGCGGCCGCGGCCGGCGTCAAGGTGATCGCGTGCATCACCGAGGGGATTCCGGTGCGCGACATGCGCAAGGTCAAGGCGGCGCTGCATCAGTATCCGGGCGTTGCGCTCATCGGCCCCAACTGTCCCGGTCTCATCACGCCCGGCGAATGCAAGATCGGCATCATGCCGGGCGCGATTCACAAGCCGGGCGCGATCGGTATCGTGTCACGCTCGGGCACGCTGACTTATGAAGCCGTGTACCAGACCACGCAGGAGGGGCTTGGCCAGAGCACCTGTGTCGGCATCGGCGGCGATCCGATCCAGGGCCTCAATTTCGTGGACTGCCTGCGGATGTTCGAGGCCGATCCCGCGACCCGCGGCGTGGTGATGGTGGGCGAGATCGGCGGGCAGGCGGAGGAAGACGCTGCCTCGTATATAAAAGATCACGTCAAAAAGCCGGTGGTGGCGTATATCGCCGGCGTGACCGCGCCCAAGGGCAAGCGCATGGGACATGCCGGCGCGGTGATTGCTGGTGGTCGTGGCACGGCCGAAGAGAAGTTCCTCGCGCTTCAGGCGGCCGGCGTGCACATCGTGCGCTCACCCGCGGAGATCGGCGCGCGCATGCGCGAAGTGCTTACCTGACATGGGATCGCGCCTGCGCATTGCCCTCGGCCAGCTGAACCTGCTGGTGGGCGACGTCCCGGGCAATGCCGCGAAGATGATCGCGACGGCGCAACGCGCGCGCGATGAACTCAAGGCACACGTCGTTGTATTTCCCGAACTGGCGCTGACCGGCTACCCGCCAGAGGACCTGCTGCTGCGTCCCGACCTCGCGGTGCGCGTGGAACTCGCGCTGGGTGAGATGCTGAGGGAAATATCGGGAATCGATGTCATCGTCGGTTACCCCAAACGGCAGTACGGAAAACTTTTCAATTCCGCTTCGCTGCTGCGCGACGGCAAGGTGGCGGCAACCTATTTCAAGCACCGTCTTCCCAACTATGGTGTCTTCGACGAGAAGCGCTATTTCGCCGAAGGTGCGAATCCCTGCGTGATCGACCTGCAGGGCGTGCCCACCGGCATCACCCTCTGCGAGGACGTGTGGGAGCAGGGCCCGGTGGAACAGGCACAGAACGCCGGCGCGAAACTCATGATCAATCTGAACGCCTCGCCATTCCACAAGAACAAGGGAAAAGAGCGGTTTGACGTCGTCGGCCGCCGCGCGCGCGCCAACGGCGTGCCGATTGTTTATCTGAATCTCGTCGGCGGCCAGGACGAACTGGTCTTTGACGGCGATTCCTTCGTGGTGGACGGGCGGGGCGAATTGACCCAGCGCACACCGGCTTTTGTGGAGGGATTGTATCTCGTAGAAGTCGACACTGAGGGACAAGTCACGCCCGTTACCAGTACGATCATGCCGGAACTTTCCGAGGAGGAAAGCGTGTATTCGGCGCTGGTGCTGGGTGTGCGCGATTATATCGGCAAGAACGGATTTGCCGGGGCGGTCATCGGTCTCTCCGGCGGCATCGATTCGGCGCTCACGCTGTGTCTCGCGGTGGACGCGATCGGCGCATCGCGCGTCGAGGCCGTCATGATGCCATCGCAATATACCGCGGCGATGAGCCTGGAGGACGCGCGCTTCCAGGCCACAACGCTGGGAGTGAAATACAGCTTCATTCCAATCGACCCCATGTTCGAATCGTTTCTCGGCGCGCTCAAGGAGGAATTCAAGGGCATGGAGCCGGATACCACCGAAGAGAATATTCAGGCACGCATCCGTGGCACTTTGCTCATGGCAATATCGAATAAGACGCGCAAAATGGTGCTGACGACCGGCAACAAGAGCGAGATGTCGGTGGGCTATGCCACGCTCTACGGCGACATGGCCGGCGGATTCGCCGCCATCAAGGACGTGCCCAAGACGCTGGTGTATCGCCTGGCCGAGTACCGGAATAAGATCAAACCGGTCATTCCCCGGCGCGTGTTCGAGCGCCCGCCTTCGGCCGAGTTGGCGCCCGACCAGAAAGATACGGACAGCCTGCCGCCGTATACGGTGCTCGATCCGATCCTTGAGCGCTATGTCGAACTGGACCAGTCCGCGGACGATATTATCGCCGCGGGGTTCGACGAGGCCATCGTGCGCCGGGTGCTGCGTATGGTGGACCGCAATGAATACAAGCGTCGGCAGGCGGCCCCCGGTGTGCGCATAACGCCGCGGGCTTTCGGCCGCGACCGACGCTACCCCATCACCTCTGGCTATGGCGCTGAAACGAAAAATGAACCCGGTGGCAATGGCCCGGCAGGTGGTATTTAATAGATGTCAGACATCCGACATACGACTCGAGGTTTCCGGTAATGAAAAAAATCGACTGCATCATCAAGCCCTTCAAGCTCGACGACGTTCGCGAGGCCTTGTCCGAAGCCGGCGTCAGCGGTCTGACCGTGACCGAGGTCAAGGGGTTCGGCCGGCAAAAGGGGCACACGGAACTCTACCGCGGCGCGGAATACGTTGTGGATTTCCTGCCCAAGGTGAAGATCGAGATCGTGGTCGCGGACGACATGCTGGACCGCTGCATCGAGGCCATTACGAATGCCGCGCGCACCGGCAAGATCGGCGATGGAAAAATATTCGTGACGACCGTCGAACAAGTGGTCCGTATTCGTACTGGCGAGCAGGGGCCGGAAGCGATTTAATCCCGGAGCGAAACAAGAACCGTGGCGTCGTCGCTCAGCGGTTTGCGGCGACTGGTTCGATCTCGGCGAGATAACGGCTGTTCGGAAAGTTCTTGGTCAGCACGCGCATCGTGTCCTTCATCATGTCGTTCATGCCCATGGCCTTGTAGGACAGCGCCATGATGCCGAGGGCGTCTTCGGTGGAAGGGGTGCGCGGATAAGTTGCCAGCGCGTACTTGCTGCGGTTGATCGCCGCGACATAGCTGCTGCGTTCATAATAGAAACGCGCCACCCGCGTTTCGTATTTTGCTTGCGCTTCGAACAGATACGCCATGCGGTGCCGGGCATCCTCGGCGTAGCGGCTGTTGGGAAAGCGCTCCACCACCTCGCGGAAGGCGCTGTAGGACTCGAGCGAGCCCTTGGGATCGCGGTCGGAAAGATCGTCCTTGTCGCCGAGAAGCCAGTTGGCGAAGTTCTTCTCACCGTGGAAATTCACCAGGCCCTTGAGGTAATAGGCGTAATCCACGTTCGGGTGGGTGGGGTGCAGACGGATGAAGCGGTCGGCGGCGGCGATGGCGAGCGCCGGCTCGTCAAATTTGTAGTTGGCATAGGCGATTTCCAGCTGCGCCTGTTCGGAGTAGCGGCCATAGGGATAACGCGCTTCCAGGCTCTCGAAATACTTGATGCCGGTTTCATAGTCGCCGTCCGTCACTTTATCCTTGGCTTCCTTGTACAATTTCTCCGGCGGCCAGTTCTTGGTCGGGTCGTCGAGACCGGAGCACCCGGCGAAAAACAGCGCAATGAAAAGAACGGCGATCAATCCGGTGATGCGATACATGATTCGATTTACCCCGACACAACATATAAGGTCGCACCAGCTTAACCTGATTTCGCTGCGCCGGAAAGGCCAGCGGCAGACATGAACCAGGAAAAAAAACTATCGGCGTCGATCGCGCCCGAACAGGCCGGCCAGCGGCTCGACCAGGCGCTGGCGGCATTATTCACCGACGTCACCCGTTCCCAGCTGCAACAGTGGATCGAGGATGGCCGCGTGCTGCTCAACGGCCGTGTTCCGCGCAAACGCGACAAGGTCAGGCAGGGCGATGCTTTGGAAATCCTGGCGCCGCCGCCGGCGCAGGGCAACTGGAAAGCGCAGGCAATACCGCTCGAGATTGTTCATGAAGACGGCGATATCCTCGTCATCAACAAGCAACCAGGATTGGTGGTGCATCCGGGCGCGGGCAATCCGGAGGGAACCCTGCTGAATGCCCTGCTAAATCATGCCCCGGCACTGGTCGCGCTCCCGCGCGCCGGGATCGTGCACCGGCTCGACAAGGACACCTCCGGCCTGATGGTGGTCGCGAAGACCGAACGCGCCCGTCAGCACCTGATCGAACAACTCCAGGAGCACAGCGTCGAGCGCGAATATCTCACGATCGTCAACGGCGTCATGGTGGCGGGCGGGACGATCGACGCGCCGATCGGGCGTCATCGAACCCAACGCACGCGCATGGCGGTGAGCGACCGGGGGAAACCGGCCGTGAGCCATTACCGGGTGATGAAGAAATACCGCGCGCACACACTGGTGCAGGTGAAGCTCGAGTCCGGCCGCACGCACCAGATCCGCGTGCATATGGCGCATTTGCATTATCCCGTGGTCGGCGATCCGGTGTACGGTGGGCGCTTGAAAATTCCCGCTGGCGCGAGCGAGCATCTCAAAAATGAACTGCGGCACTTCAAACGCCAGGCCTTGCATGCACTGAAGCTTTCATTGATTCATCCGGGGACGGGAAAGCGGGTGCAGTGGGCGACGTCGGTACCGGAGGACATGAGCAAGTTGATGGAGGCCTTGGCATTGGATGCCAAGGTTCATGCGAAGTAATTTTTTCGAATCGCCTTCGGCGATGTTAAAGGCTACTTGTGGGTGGCTGACCCACGGAAATTATTTGTGCGTGCGCTACGCGCACGATTCAAAAACGTAATTACGGGTGGCTCCGCCCCTGCACCCTGGGTTCCTTTTCTTTGCTCGTGCAAAGAAAAGGAACCAAAAGAAAGCACGACCCGAATGGCGCAACATCTCCCTGCGCATCGCGCCTCGGGCACGGCGGTCGCCCGAAAGCGCATCCCTGTGCTGGCGGGCGACGCGCGCGATCCCTCGCGCCCCTGCGGGCGCTCGGCCCGAGGCTTGCGATGCTCGGGTGCGCCATACGGGTATTTGAAAACACCTCCGCGTGAAGGTCGGAGGTGGTTTGCTCCCATCCCCGTCGGAGCGAGCCGAGCACCGAGCCAGGCCGGGAGTCTTCGCGTGACTTTTGATCGAGCCCGAGGCGCGTTGTGTGCGCCCGGCGAGTTAGGCGAGCGCCTGGCCGCAGCAAGGCGCGCAGGGCACCGCGCGCGATGTATGCGAGCGGCGAAGCGATCGGGGCGGCCTTTTCTTTCGTCCATTTCTTTTGGCCGAACAAAAGAAATGGACCCAGGGTGCAGGGGCGGAGCCACCCGCAATTATGCTTTTAATCCCGCCGAAGGCGGCTCAACAAAATCACCGCGTAATACCTAATGTGCCGCCTGTAGCGACCCGCTGATATCCCTTGTAATATCACCCGTCAGCAGGACAGAAAAACCAAAGATGGCGGCGATCAATACCCTCGAATTTGTCTACCCCGACTGGCCGGCGCCGGTGCACGTGAAGGCGTTAACGACGACGCGCAATGGCGGATTCAGCGTCGGGCCGTATGCGTCATTCAATCTCAGCAACCTCGTGGGCGACGAACCCGGCAACGTGCGTCGGAATCGCGCGTTGCTGGGCGAAGTCTTGAAACTTCCTGCTGATCCGATCTGGCTGACGCAGGTGCACGGCACCCGTGTTATCGATGCTTTCGATGCCGCTCCTCGCGAAGAGGCGGACGGTTGCGTGACCGGTACGCCCGGCGTGGTCTGCGCGGTGTTGACGGCGGATTGTCTGCCGATTTTTTTATGCGACCGGCGCAGCACGCGCATCGGTGTGTTGCATGCCGGTTGGCGCGGACTGGCGGCGGGTATCGTCGAAGAGGGGCTGCGAAAGATCCAATTGCCGACCGCCAACTTGCTGGCTTGGCTCGGTCCGGCCATCGGTCCATCGGCCTACGAAGTCAGCGACGAGGTCCGGCAAGCTTTTATCCGTGTTGATCAGGAATTGGGAGAAGCGTTCACCCCTGTTCCCAGCCATAAGGGACATTGGCTGGCGGATCTTTACGACATCGCGCGTCGACGATTGCAGGCGCAGGGCGTGCACGCCATTTATGGTGGATTGCGCTGCACACTGCGAGAACACAATCTGTTTTTCTCACATCGGCGTGACGGCAACTGTGGGCGCATGGCTTCGCTGATCTGGCTGGATAAAAATGCGCGTTAGGCTATGATGCCGGTTTTCCGGTCGGCTCCCGAAAATGAATTCCCTGATTCTCTGGATTATTGTTTTCACCGCCCTCGGTGGCGCGCTAAGCGTGCTTGCGGCCGGCGCTTTTCTGTTATTGCCGGAGAGAGTGCGTACGCGGATGCTTTCGCCGATGGTCAGCTTCGCCATCGGTGCACTGCTCGGCGCGGCGTTTCTGGCGATCCTGCCGCACGCGTTCGAGGTTCCGGGCGTGGATGCGCATTCCGTCACGCTCACGGTGCTGTGCGGCATTCTGGTTTTTTTCCTGCTCGAGAAGATGGTGATCTGGCGTCATTGCCATACGGATGACTGTGAGGTCCACGTGCCGGACGTGGATAAGGCGCGCCACGCCGCGACAGGGAACCTAATCCTGATCGGCGACGGGATTCATAACATGGTGGACGGGGTGCTGATCGCGGCGGCGTTCCTGACCGACGTGCATCTCGGCGTGGTCACGAGCATCGCGGTCATCGCGCATGAAATCCCGCAGGAACTCGGCGACTTCGCGGTCCTGCTGCACAGCGGTTTCAGCCGCGGAAAGGCGTTGCTCTACAACATGCTGACCAGTCTGACTACGGTGATCGGCGGTGTCGTCGCTTTTTATTCCTTAACGCTGGCTAACCGCATCGTGCCGTATGTGCTGGCGGTCGCGGCGTCGAGTTTCATCTATATCGCGGTGGCCGACCTCATCCCCGGCCTGCACAAGCGACCCGAATTCAGCGCCACCGTGCAGCAGATCGTGCTGATTGCCCTCGGCGTGACCGTGATTTCCGTGGCCCATGCGATGCTGCATTAACCGCTGACTGTAGCAACGGCTGTCAGCGGCTGGACACGGATTCCGGTTCTAGCGGGTATGGGTCGGTTTGGGGGGCACTCTTTGATCCAGGAACGGGTAGCCCCAGCCAGCGAGCTTGCCGTCCTGCAGTACCACCGGCGTCAGTTCATCGTCGGTGATTTTATCGTCACGCGCCTTCAGATCGGTGTAGTAGTACAGTACCTCATAGGTCCTGCCGTCCTTGCCCTTGAGAACTTCGCTGCGGTAGGGATTGTCGATCCACATGAAAACGCCCTTGGACGGGTCCCTTCCCATCAAATCCATGACCAGTTCCTTGGGTTGGCCAACGGAGAGTTTTTTCAGGTTTTCCTTGTTCTGGTCTCTCAAGAGATCGCTGGTATCGAGATAAAGAGAACTGCATCCGGCCAACGTCAACGCCAGCAGAACGATGATTTTTTTCATAGTATCCTCGTCGTTGCTACCCTAAAGTTTAGTTAGTTATGCAATGATCAACCCGGATTAGCGAGTATTCTACGATCAGTTCGTGTAAGAAATGCATCACGGATGGAACCGAAAAACCGCTAATTCCCTTGACACATTCTTTTGCCGCGCCTATAAGGTAAAATGTTGTAAGAGTAATAGGCGCCTTTATTCCTTATTAATATCAGGAGGATATCTTAATGTTGAATAAGAAGCTTGCGGTTGTTGCAATAATGGTAGCGTTTCCGGTCGGCGCGATGGCGGCACAGGATAATATCGGTAGCTGCGGCTGGGGCGCCAAGCTGTTCGACGGTCAGCGCGGCATCGCTCCGCAGGTTCTGGCGGTCACCACAAACGGAACTTCCGGCAACCAGACTTTCGGCATTTCTTCCGGTACCTCGGGTTGCACCCAGGACGGCGTCGTGAAGTCCAGCTGGAAGACGGCGATGTTCATCGATGGAAACAAATCCAAGCTGGCGCGCGATATGTCCACCGGCAGTGGCGAGTCGCTGGAGTCTCTGGCCAAGCTTATCGGCATCCAGGACCAGCACAAGGCCGCTTTCTTCCAGGCTACCAAGGATAACTTCTCAAATATCTTTGCCTCCGATAACGTCACGACCGATCAAGTCATGGCTTCTCTGAAGCAGGTGTTGGCGTCGGACAGCGAACTTGCTCCGTACTCCAATTCGATCTAACTTGATTTAAGTTGTCGCTTCACTACGGCACCCAGCGGCTGCAAGCTGGGTGCCGTTTTCATATCCCCCGTCATCACGGGCATCCCATGCCAGGGCGCTGGATTTTGTTGCTCATGTTGTTGTGGTTTCCGTTCGCGGTTTTCGCGGCCGATAACGCATACCTGAATGAACTGGTCGAGCGGGCGCGACAGCAACATCTCGCACAACGCCCCGAGTGGCGTAATCTCCT
>DATICK010000304.1:0-5257 GCA_035456865.1 Sulfuricaulis sp. | reverse complement strand
CGCACACAAGTACAAGAAACCCGGGCGTCAGTGGGCTATGGGCGCTACGGCGCGCACGGTGGGATTGGGGTCGGGTATGGTATCCCGGTCGAGACCTCGACCTATCAATATAAGGTCGGAACACTGATCATCGACGTCATCGACGCCCGGCAAAAGCGCCTCGTCTGGCGCGGCTCCGGCGAGCGAACCCTGGGAGAGGATCAGACGCCCGAAAAGCGGACCGAAATCATTAACGCCACGGTCAACGAGATTCTCAGCCGCTTTCCACCCGCAAGCAACAAGCCCAAGTAACTGTCTGCAGTTCCACCGTCGGCCGCGGCCATGCGTGGCAAGTAGTGCCCCAACTGGACATTGGACTTCGTGTTGTGCCTCTCTGCTGATCATGCTCTGGTAAACCTCAAAAAGATGCGGACAGTATCCGGCACCTGCCGGATTTCGGCGTCACCGAGTTGCGCCGGATAACAGGACAGTTCCTGTGCGGTTTGTGCGATCATTACCAGATGGATGAAGTTATAGTTGCGCGAGTAGCGTCTTGACGGGTTAAATCATGATCCCAACAGAATTAGAAAAATACTCTGCTTTGTTGATTGAGAATGACTAGTCGATGGCGCGAATAACGACAATCCGCAAGTACGTCTTGATGATAGCGGGGATTGTACTGGCTGCATTTCTGTTGTTGGTGATTGCGTCATGGGTATGGATTGCCACGTTAGATTTAGAGGGTCAACGCGCACGTATTGAGAAATTCGCAAGCCAAATCCTGACACGCGATGTGCACATCGACGGCCCTATGCGTCTCAGCGGATCAGTGTTCCCCAGGGTTTCCATTGAAAACGCACGCATCGCCAATCCAGATTGGGCGACACAGTCCGATTTTCTGGTTGTAAACCGGCTTGAGGTAGAGATCAACCTTTTGTCTTTGTTGCGCAACCGATTCGTGATTCGCGATATCGAATTGACTGGCGCTACCGTCCACCTTCAGCGTGGACCGGATAAAAGTACAACCTGGGACTTTAGGTCCGGTACAAAACGGAAATCTTCGTCCGGTGCGATGCCTGACATTGTCGCATTGCACGCAAAACAAGTTTTGATCGTCTACTACCCTTCCGATCGACCCCCCGTCGCGATCAGTATCGATGAGTTGCAGGCCTCATTGGTTCGGGATGAACCAGTGGCGTTGCGGATAAAGGGGGAAATCCGTGATTTTCCATTGAACATCGAATTGCACGGCGGTGCTTTGGCCGAGCTTTTCGATCCCGCGAAGCGCTGGCCATTCGAAGCTTTGCTGGATACTGATATCGGAAAGATCGACTTTGACGGTTATGTCGAGGATCCGCTTAAGCTGAATGGTCTTGATTTGAGAATAGCTTCGGATAAGCAGAAGCCGCGTGAGCCGCTGCATTCCGGTCAAAGCCATGTGCCTTTGGTTGAACGCTATCAGGCGCATCTGAGCATGAACAGAGATGCCGACACGTATGCGGTGACACTGGCGGGCGAGTTTTACGGAGTTGACCTGTCACGCTTGCATGTACAACCTCAGAAGCAGATTAAGCCTTCGTGGAAGACCCAGGAGTTCAAAATCAATGCCCAGGGTTCCGGAAAGTCATTTAGCGAGATCCTGAAAACGATCGCCCTCGACATGACGGGTTCGGGTATCGAATATCGATCTCCAGTGAAAGGGCCTGACCAGAAGTTCTATGTGGCACGAGTTGACAGCTTGAGCGCTAAGTCCAAGCGCGATAGCGATATTGATGTGTTGGCCCACGGAACGACCAACCGTATCCCCATCCAGTTGCGCGCGTCCTTGAAAAAAGCGCTGTATGCGCTCTGGCAAGGCCAGGATGTCCCGGTTGATATGGATATTCGAACTAAGGCGGCGAGCGTCCATTTTGCCGGACGGATGATGAAACCCCTGAAGGAGTTTTCACTTGCCGGCCAGATTTCGGTGAAAGCCGGCGATTTGGAAACGATCGGTGCCTTGGTCGGCCGGAAATGGCCAAAATCCGCTGCGTTGGGCGCGACGAGTCCGGTCAAATTCAGCGATAGAACTCTGGCTTTTCCCGGCGTTCGGGGTCGACTGGGTTCACAAACAATTGGTGGTGAGTTCACGCTGCGATTCGATAATGGGATTAACCTGTCGCTCAAGGCACACACTGACCGTTTCAACATTCACGATGTGATGCCAGCGACCCGGGTCCCTGACAGTCTTGTATTCGATATGAATGATTTGAATCTGAGCATTCAGGGCAAGGGTGATTCTTTCAAGCAATCCGTGCTGGGTGGCGTCTGGCAGATTACCGCCAGGAAGGGTCAGGCCGGCTGGCAGTCAAAGTCCGGAGCAGGCGAATACGTATTCGCGCTGAATGACATCCGCTTCGACACTCATGACCAGGAACCAGTCACGTTAGCCGCCCAGGGTTTGCATAACGAATTGCAGTTCAAGTTAAACGCACAGGCAGGCCGCCTTGAGGAATTGCTGGATACAGTCCAGCCCTACCCGCTTAATCTGCATGTCACCGCCTCGGGCCTGTCGGCGTCGCTTCAGGGTACGGTCAAAAAGCCGCTTGCAGATATCGCCTTCGTTGGCGGTCTGAATGCGAAAGGCCAGCTGCCCGTTATCGGCCAGATAAGCCATATCCCGCTGACGCACGACGAGTCTGCAGACCTGCGTGCGCAGTTTGCGATGTCTGGCGGGGATTTGAGACTGACCAATGTCGTTGCCAGGACAAATGGAACTGTCGTAAATGGCGATCTGTTTTACCAGGCGGGGAAATCACCCAGGCTCACAATTAATTCGTCAGGCAGCAGCATTAATCTGGCTCCATACCTGGAAAAACAGGCGAAGCCGGATCAGAACGCCTCGAAAAACCGCGCGCGACGCGATCTTATCGTTCCGGAATTGGCGCTCGACTTTGGCAGGCAGAGTAAGCTTGCTGCTGTTGTCACCATCAAAGACTTGAGCATTAAGCACAACGAATCACCCATTACCGTGGTGAACGCCCGTTTTACCGCCGGTGATGGCATATTGCGACTGGATCCGCTCGAATTTCGTTCAGTCATAGACAACTCAAGCATTCTGTCCCGGTTTGAGGTCAACAGTGCCAGTCAACCCGGCAGTGCAAAGTTCGAGCTTGAGGCAAGAAATATCAATTTCGGTGAAATTCTGAAGAAAATGAAGGTTACCAATGAAGTTGCCGGTACCCTGAATCTGAATATGAACGTGAATGGTCAAGGCAAGACCTTGCGTGATGTGGTCGGTTCCGCCAATGGTCAACTTCAAATCGTTGCCGACAAGGGCTCCATCCCGAAGTGGGCGCTGGAAATCTGGGGCGGTGACCTGGTGCGGCTCGTTATTCCAATCACCTGGCTGGAAGATCCATTGAGCGATCTTAATTGTGCAGTGGGACGCTTCAACTGGGAAGACGGCGTCATGCGCAGTCAGACGCTTTTGGCAGACACCAAGCGGGTTACGGTTGCCGGAGAAATTGTTATCAATTGGCAAAATGAGCAGGTTGACGGGTTGTTCAAACCGCAACCGAAGGATCCCACTTTATTTCATCTGGGTACGCCGATAAGACTCAGTGGAACATTGGCGCAGCTCAAGACCGGATCAGCGGAATCAGGGATGTTTCGATTGGGCAAATGGGCAATCGGTCTTTCAAACCCAGCTGCATTGATCGTGCTGTTCGGTGATGTAGGCGCGAAAGAGAAAAATCCCTGCGCGGCCTTGCTCAAAACGCCCGCTCATGACTGATAAATACGCTACTCCTCGGCGTTGGTCCGGCGGGTCGCGCCGGTGACGACAATCGCACTTGTGGGTTCCCTAGAACAACACGCCGAGCAGCGTTTTCAACAGTTGTTCCAGCGGCATCATGGTCAATAGCAGCGGCACAATCGGCGCGAGAGTGGCGACCGCGAGTTGGAGGATGGCCTCCTTCGTAACAGGCGCGACGCGCATGGTCCGCACCACCTCGTAACTATTGCCCAGATCGGCGAGGGACTGGATGTCGCCGCTACCCACGAGCGGCTCATCGACAGGCGCCCCGCCGCGCAGCCATTTGGTATCGAATTCGCGCACGTAACGCTCCGCCAGCGTGCCGTATTCGCGAAGACCCTTCCGCTTCGCGTGAGCAAGCTGAGGCGCAAACACCAGGAGCGGACCGAGGACCACACACAGCAGAAAGACGACCAGGACGGCAATCTCGATCTTGAACGCGGGCAGCGCGGCCCCAAGGTAAAAAATGCGGTTGGCGATCTGCCCTGCCACCAGCGCGCCTTGCGCTGCCGCGAGCAGGGTGAAGGCGTGGACAATGTTGGAGAGAAATCCCAGGCCGCCGACGCGATCCGGATGCGTGGGAACCAGGCTCAACTCGATGCGCGACACCTGCCAGAGAAAACGGGCCCAGATAAATAGTCGGTAATACCAGCGGAGCAGCAGGAACTGGAAGATCGGCAAGCTTACGTAGCCATACCACATCCCGGCGAGCGAGAGCTTCGTGCCCTGGCCGGACGACGTCGCGTACCATGTGGCGGCGTCGAGCGCCATATACTGGCGCCAGATGATCAGAACACCGACGACGTATACGGTGATGAGCAGCAGCACCTCGGCAAGCACCGAGTTGCGCAACCGAAATGCCGACGCGATGGCGGTATCGAACCGCGTCATGGCGCTTTCGGGAATCAAATTGCGTCCCAGGAATACCTTCACCACGGAACGCATGCGCTGGTGCACCACAAGCTCGGCTGCGATCAGCAGCGGCAGCGCCACCAGGAAGCGGACGTGAACTTCCACGTCCAGCAGAAAAGGTACGGTTGCGCCCCCGCCCAGTGCCTGTCCCTCCAGCACCGATAGGACCAAGAGCGGTAGCCAGGCAAGCAGCGAGATGACGATGATGCGTTGGCGTGCCAGCAGCAGCGCATCGTCGGATAGATGCGCGCGACGCAGAAGCTGGAAGAGCGGCCCGCCCAGTACAAGCGAGAAGTCGCGCGATTCCAGGAGCAAACCGTTGCTGGACACAGACGCGCCGGATTTCATTTGCGCTCTCTCCCCGCGGGGATGAAGCTCGTGTCGTTAAGCGGGCAGGCCGCCTCCCCCACGGCGCGCGGCAGACCGGGAGGTCGCCGCGCGCATAGGGAACACGGAAAGGCTCAGGCCAACGTCAGTAATGACGTCGACAAGCTCCCCTACTTCGCCGTGCCGGTGACTTCCACCTCGACGCGGCGATTCTTGGCACGGCCCGCGGCGGTCTTGTTGTCG
>DATICK010000303.1:0-3072 GCA_035456865.1 Sulfuricaulis sp. | reverse complement strand
AGCTGCAGGGTGATAAGAAATACCATCAGCACCGTGACGAACGCGATCGCCGAGGTCGTGAGCCAGGTCCGGCGCTTGTGCCGCCACAGATTGCGCCAGGCCAGTCGCGGGGTGATCGTCATCATTCACTCCTGCGGGTTGCGCAGATTGGACAGCGTGAATCTGCTGGCCGGGATCGGGATGCCAAAGCGCACCTCCCGGGTCACGACATCAGTCCACTCCCCCGGCTTGTCCTGCTTCTGCATGCGCTCGCGCGCGGCAACCAGCTTGCCGCCCATGGGCCGGATGTCGGACGTGACGAGTTTCTTCACCAGCACGTTCTGCTGGTCATAGAACGCATGCTCCAGGATCAGCCAGTCGTCGCGGATCGTAAGCACCTCGTGCCCCCACACTACCGGCGCCGTCTCTTTCGGCGTCGAATCGATCACATAAACCTTGTGGCCTTCGTGCATCTCGGTCCGCAACAGTTTGTGCGTGTATAGTTCGATCAGGTCGTCGGCCTTGGCCAGATCATTGTTGGAGAAATCCGATCCCATCCAGCTCTGGCTCATCATGCTCGAGGGAATCTTGATAACGCGGTTGATCTTGGGCGTGAAGCTCCACATGTCGTTGTCGAGCAACAGCGTGGCATTGCCGGCGTCCTTGGGCGGGGCCGTGACGCGCACCAGCGACTCCTTCTCCCCGCGGGTCCACACGCGGATGGTCATGGTCCGCTCCCATTCGGGACGGTGAATGGTCATGTCGATGACGGAGTAGGACGACACGTCGCGCCAGTAGTCGATCGCCTGTTTCACAATCGCCGCGGCGTCTTCGGGCGGGGCCGCGACCGTTACGCCGCCGAACAGCAATGAAGCCGCCAAGCAGATTCCTTTTATAACCCATGAAGCAAATTGGCGCACAGAGTCCATGGCACCAGGGCATTATTGCCTGTGGCCGGGGATTTCACAACGCGGGGGTTTGTTCGGGAGTCGGAAGAGCGCTTCAGGACATCAACAGCTTTTCGTACAACACCTTGTCACCCGCACTGAAGCAACAGGCAATGATCTCGTCAAACTTGCTCTCGTACTCCCTCATGATCGTCACCGCGATCTTCGCCGCCTCGTCCTTGGGATAGCCGTAGACACCGGTGCTGATGCCTGGAAACGCGATGGTCCTGATGCCGTATTTATGCGCGAGCTCCAGTGATTGGCGGTAACAATTGGCCAACAATGCCGGTTCGTGATGCTGCCCGCCGCGCCAAACCGGACCCACGGTGTGGATCACCCACTTCGCGGGAAGTTTGAAACCGTGAGTGATTTTCGCCTCGCCGGTGGGGCAGCCGCCGAGTGTGCGGCATTTCGCCAACAACTCCGGGCCGGCGGCACGGTGAATCGCGCCGTCGACGCCACCGCCGCCGAGCAGGGTTTCATTCGCGGCATTAACGATGGCATCCACCTTGAGCGTGGTGATGTCGGCCTGAATCACGCGAATCATGGTGCGGCAGTCACGCTGTCAGCGAATCCCAGCTGTTTCGCCACCCTGTGGCGACGACATGTCTTTGGGCGCCGGCATATTCAGCAACGGCGAGTCGGCACGCGCGGGCGCCATCCGGCGCATTTTTCCCGCTTCGACCGGATGCAGCGGAGACACACGGATGGTCGGCGACATCTTCACCGCTTCCCGTTTTGGCCGTTCGACGCGGTCAGACCGACTTTGAACCTTTTGCGATTCGGCGTTCTCCGGCCACGCCTCATCGCCTGCGCTGGCGCCGGTTTTGGCGTCGGTCGCGTGCGCCGGCAGAGCCATGAATATCATGGGAAGAATCAGAAGTAGTTTCAAAACGCGCATTGTCCGTCTCCCGAATGGGTGAACATCCCTAACATAATCCAAGCGCGTGGCGCCCGACACCGTCACCGCACCGGCGGCGCGAAAAGCGCGACATGCGTGCTATTTGACGATACGAAGCGCCGGGCCCCTGGCCGGCGGTTTGCCGTCTGGCGGTTTGTCCTCGGGGGCAGATTCCTTCTGCTCCCCGGCCGGCAGTTCTGGAAACGTAATGCCCTGGTTGTTCTCGCGCGCGTAGATGGCGAGCACGGCGGTGTACGGAGCTTCCACCGCAATACTCTGGCCGCCGAAACGGGCGGAGAAGCGAATGGCGTCAGCGGCGAATTCGAAATGGCCGACCGCGCGCGGATGGATGTTCAGAACGATGCGGCCTTCCTGGACATAGGCCGGTGGAACCTTCACGCCCGCAGTGGTGGCATCCACCAGAACCTGCGGCGTGAAGCCGCTGTCCACCGCCCAGTCATAAACCGCACGGATCAGGTAAAGCTTAAGCGGAATCATGCGCCGTCACCAACGCGCGCAAAAGATTGAAATGCGGGGCGCGCGATTCACCGGGGAGGCGCGCGCATCGCCTTCTCCGCCTCGGTCAACGAGAGCTTGAAGGATTTGCGCGCGAAGATGCGCTCGGCGTAGTCGAGGATGGGTTTCGCCTGGCGCGGGAGTTCGACGTCCCAGCGGTCCAGGCGCCACAGCAGCGGCGCGAGCGAGCAGTCCACCAGCGAGAATTCCTCGCCGAGGGAAAACGGCTGTTCCTTGAATATCGGCGAGATCACCGTGAGCCCGTCGCGCAGCGCGTGGCGCGCCTTGGTGGCGGCCTTCTTGTCGCCGCCGGTGATGTCGTGAATCAGGCTGTACCAGTCGCGGTCGAAGCGCACCAGCATCAGGCGCGCGCGGGCGCGCGAGACGGGGTCCACCGGCATCAGTGGCGGGTGCGGCAGGCGCTCGTCGAGATATTCGTTGATGATGTTCGATTCGTACAGCACCAGGTCGCGGTCGACCATGGTCGGCACCTGGTTGTAGGGATTGAGCTCACCGAGTTCACGCGGCTTTTTCGCGAGATCGATCTCGACGATTTGGCACTCGATGTCCTTCTCGAAGAGAACAATGCGCGTGCGGTGGCTGTAGGGATCGCTCATCCCCGAATAAAGCATCATGATTGGCTTGCGCGCCGCGGGCGTCGTCATCGCGTTGTCTCCGTTATGCAATGTCACACCCGGACAGCGGCTGCCGCCGTCCGGGAATCGCCCC
>DATICK010000302.1:0-2329 GCA_035456865.1 Sulfuricaulis sp. | reverse complement strand
ATGTTTCGAGGTGAGGCGGTGTGCCATGGTGACATCACGGATTTGGTTCGCGGCGGCGCAGAAGGCCGAACTGTGGGAGCGATCGAAGAACGGGCAAAGTGTTGCAGCCATCCAGCGAACGCTGGAAAGGGGGGAACACAGGGTAAGCTGGCCTTCCGCAGTGAAAAGTGGACGTTGGCTGATCGCTGCTTACAATCTCGATATATGATGGGGTGGACGCCCCGCCGACGGCATCGATGTGCCAAAGTGGAGGTGTTGAGCACCACTTGAGGGAGGCGTCCGTGTCAGAGGTTAGCATAATCGGCCTAGATATCGCGAAGCATGTTTTTCACGCTCACGGAGTGGATGAGCGGGGTCGCAGGATATTCAGCAAGCGGATCAGCCGTGGAAAGTTGCTGGATTTCTTTGCAGCACGGCCGAGTTGCATGGTGGCCTTGGAGGCATGTGGCGGAGCGCATCATTGGGCCCGTCAGCTCACCCAGCTTGGCCATGAAGCTCGGCTGATCCCGCCAGCCTATGTAAAGCCGTTTGTGAAGCGGCAAAAGAACGACGCGATCGATGCCGAGGCGATCTGCGAAGCGGCGCAGCGCCCCAGCATGCGGTTCGTGGCGGTGAAGAGCGAACAACAGCAGGCGGCGGGTTTGGTGTTTCGGACTCGAGATCTGTTAGTTCGGCAACGAACCCAGCTCATCAACGCGATCCGGGGACACCTCACTGAATATGGTTGGATCGCCCCCAAGGGGCCGTCGCACGTGGCGATGCTTGCCGACCTGCTCGAGGAAGAGGAGATGGCTAGCTCGCTTCCCGAAGCGGCCCGCGCCATGTTCCGATTGATGTTGGAGCTGCTCGCCGGCCTCGACAGCAAAATTGCGGATCTCGACAAGGAGATCGCGCGGCGTGCTCGGGAGGACGAGGTATCGCGCAGGCTGATGACCGTTCCTGGCATTGGCCCGATCTCTGCCACCGCGATCGCCGCGCTGGCACCGCCGGCTGAGACCTTTGCCAAGGGCCGCGACTTCGCCGCCTGGCTAGGTCTCACACCTCTTCAAAGATCGACGGGCGGCAAGCGGAAGCTCGGGGCGACATCCAAGATGGGCGAGCGCACGCTAAGGCGCCTCCTCATCATCGGCAGTAGCGCCGTCGTGCAACAGGCGAGCAAACGCGGCGCCCCAAAGGGTTCGTGGCTCGAACAGATGCTGGCTCGCAAACCGCGCATGTTGGTGACGGTCGCGCTCGCCAACAAGATGGCACGGATCGTCTGGGCGCTACTTGTAAAACGAGAGAATTACCGAGCTCCGGTCGCAGCCAAGGTGTGATCTTGGCGGACTTGAGGTCGTCGGAGTGTAGTCGGTCGAAGGAGGGTATGGCGCAACAGTCGGTAAGACGGGGCCGGAAGAACCAGACGTACTCATCGTGCCTCGAGCACGCATTTATGATTTGGTTCCGGTCCGCGAACTCCCATACAGGCCCGCAGCTCCATCGCTGCACAATCCGAGGCCGGACAGATGGCAGCATCCGACTACGTGCCGATCTTCTTCAAAAACCGCTTGCATCTCGCGGGGCGTCCACAGATGAGTACGCGGCCCTAGCCCGCCGTCGCCGCTTCCTGCGCGTCTTCCAGCGTTTTCAGGCCCGGGCGCGGCGAATTGACCATCACAGCCATGTTGCCGGGCGGGTGCTGGTTCTTCCACATCTTCATGTGGGCGACCGGGATCTTATCCCACGGAAACACCTCGCTCATGCAGGGATCGATTCGCTGCTCGAGCACGAAACGGTTGGCCATCGAAGCTTGCTTGAGATGCGCGAAGTGCGAGCCCTGGATTCGCTTCTGCCGCATCCAGACGTAGCGCGCGTCGAAAGTGAGATTGTAGCCGGTGGTGCCGGCGCAGAACACCACCATGCCGCCGCGCTTTACGACTAGGCACGAAACAGGGAACGTCTGCTCGCCGGGATGCTCGAATACGATGTCGACGTCGCGTTTGCCGGTGATGTCCCAGATCGCCTTGCCGAAACGGCGCGCCTCTTTGGTCCATTCAGTGTATTCTGGCGTGTTGACGGTCGGCATCTGGCCCCAACACTTGAATTCCTTGCGGTTGATCACGCCCTTGGCGCCCAGATTAAAAACATATTCCGCCTTCGACTCGTCGGACACGACGGCGATGGCATTGGCGCCCGAAGCGGCCACCAGTTGCACGCCGAACACACCGAGCCCACCGGAGGCGCCCCACACCAGCACATTGTCGCCCGGCTTGAGCGTGTGCGGCGGGTGGCCGAACAGCATGCGATAGGCGGTGGCGAGCGTGAGCGTGTAGCAGGCCGACTCTTCCCA
>DATICK010000301.1:0-2992 GCA_035456865.1 Sulfuricaulis sp. | reverse complement strand
CCACACTTCGCCGCCGCCGTGGGCGCGCGCCATGTCGGCGAAGTGTGCGGCGCCTTCCAGCCCTATCGCGTTGTGACCGAGTCCGGCAAACACCTTGAGGTCGCGCCCCGGCCCGCAGCCAAAATCGAGTATCGTGAACGGCGGCTCCCCCTCGATGTACTGCAACAGCGCCGCAACGTTCTGGCTGACGTCGTAATCGTGCGTGCCTTTCCAGAAATCATCGGCACGCTGGTTGTAATTTTCCAGCGTGAGGCCGGCGATTTTTTCCAGGTCTTGCGGAGTCAGTTTCATGAAAACTATTCATCTCCTCGGCCTAATCCACCGGACATGACCAGGGTCGAGATACGGATAAAACTCCATCGCGTGCCTATAAGAGGCATGACTCACTTCAAGGCCGAACGTACGGCGATCTCGCCTAGACGACACTTCCGAAACTGTTATCGGTTGCCCCCGCCGGTGCCTTGAGTCCTGCAATGCGACAACCCTGTGCCACCGGCCCGCCCGGATAAAGCTGATAGAGATACTTGATACCGCCCTTACCGTGGAAGTGTTCATCGAGCGCATCGTGCAGTTCACGCATGCTGACAGTGATCTCCTGATGCTTGGTGTAATACTCCTGCAGCGCGCGTACTGCTTCCCAGTGGTCCGGGCCGAGCACCAGCTGTTCTTGCCGTGCGGTCTTAAGGGCCATCTCCTTCGTCCAGTCGGCCGGTGCATTAGGGAACTTGGAATCCTTATTCGATACGCTTCCAACTGTCTTGATCGCATCTAATAAACTCATGGCTCGCCCCTCCTTTCTTCAATACCCAGAAGTACATGGTTTACATGCTTAGTTTTTCACCCTTTCAGGACATCAACTACATGATTTTGGATGGCATCAAACCCCTGACTATTCCAGCCAATATGAGACTTCCATTATCTCGTGAAAAATATTCCCGCCTGGCCCAGTGCCGCGAGTCATTTCATTCCCCAATCACTGCATGACGAATAATTCTGGCCCGCCCCACGGCGGCATCGCCATGGCGACGGAGTAGCTATCGCTAATCCCAGCGGTCGTCGCGGATCTGGATCGTGCCGTCCTGCACGCGTAGCGGGAATTTGTATACCGGCTCATAAGCGGGTGGCGACGTGACCGCGCCGCTTTTGATATTGAACCGGGCGCCATGGCGCGGGCAGACGATCTCTTCGCCTTCGACCGTGCCGCTTGCGAGTTCCCCGCCGTCGTGCGTGCAGATATCCTCGATCGCATGGTATTCGCCGCCGAGATTGAATACTGCAACCTTGACGCCATCCAGATACACCAGTTTCGATCCGCCCGGCGGGATTTCACCGACCTTGGCGACATCAGCCCAGTCTGACATGGCTCAGCTCCGCGTTTCGAGTCGCTTAGATCAAACCGAGCTGAAGCTTGGCCGCTTCCGACATCGTGTCCATGCTCCACGGCGGGTCCCACACCAACTCCACCTGCGCCTCTTTCACGCCAGGCACCTGTTTAATGGCGCATTCCACCGTGCACGGGAAGGTCTGCGCCACCGGGCAAGCGGGGCTCGTCAAGGTCATGCGGATATGCGCCTTGCCTTCGCGCTCATCCACGTCGAGAGCGTAAATCAGCCCGAGGTCATAAATGTTGAGCGGGATCTCAGGGTCATGAATTTTGCGCAGCGCGTCGATGACCTGCTGCTTCAGGCCGGTTTCGCTCCCGGCCTGTTCCCGCGCCAGCTTGATCAGGTCGAGATTCATCGTCCATCACTCCGTGCTCACCGTGCCCCGCTCGTCATGCAGCGCCGCATGCAAGGTATGCCAGGGTAACGTGGCGCATTTGACGCGGGCGGGGTACTCGTGCACGCCCGCCAGCACTTTGAGTTTGCCGACTTCACCGCTCTCGCCTTCTTGCGTCAGCAGGTTATGCACGTTCTTGAACAGCGTCTCCGCCTCCTGTACGGTCTTGCCTTGCAGGGCTTCGGTCATCAGCGACGCGGAAGCCGTGGAGATGGCGCAGCCGGCGCCCTCAAAACCCACGTCCTTGATAACGCCGTCCTCCACTTTGAGATGAACGGTGAAATCATCGCCGCACACCGGGTTATAGCCGTGCGCGTGATGGTTGCTGCCCGCCGGCCGCTTCTGAAAGTTCCGCGGACGGCGGTTATGGTCGAGAACCACTTCTTCGTACAAGGCGCGCAGATCCGACATCATTGAAACACCTCCTTGGCTTGGTGCAGCGCCGTCAACCTCAATTTGGCGGCAAGGTTGCGCTCCAGTTGCGACCGCACCGGCTCGAGACGCAGGCGGCTCAGTACATCCCGGGCAAAGGCGTAGGTCAGCAGGTCGCGCGCCGCGGCTTCATCCACGGCGCGTGACCGCAGGTAAAACAGCGCATCCGGGTCCAGTTGTCCGACCGTGGCGCCGTGGGAACATTTCACGTCATCGGCATAGATTTCGAGATGCGGTTTGGTGTCCGCTTCGGCGTCGCGTGAAAGCAGCAGGTTGTTGTTCACCTGCTGGGCGTCTGTGTGCTGAGCATCGGGCCGCACCACGACGCGGCCGTAAAACACGGCATGCGAGCGGCCATCGAGTACGCCCTTGTAGAATTCGCGGCTGGTGCCGCGCGGTTTGGCATGGTCGATGTGCGTGTGGTTGTCCACGTGCTGACGGTTGCCGATCACGTACAGCCCGTTCAGGTGGCATTCCGCGCCGTCGGCATCCAGCACGCTACGCAGGTCGTTGCGCACCAGCCGCCCGCCGAGATCGATGCCGTGCGCGGTAAACCGGCCGTCGCGATCGACAAGCGCGTGCATGCCGCCGACGTGGTACGCGCTGGCGCCCTCTTCCTGCAGCCGGTAGTGCTCAATCATGGCATGCGGACCGACCACCACTTCGGTCAATGCATTCGTGAAATAAGACGCCTCGCCGACGGCCACGTAGTTCTCGATCAGGACCGCCTGACTGTCCGCTTCGGCCACCACCAGGTTGCGCGGCTGGGAGAGCAGGGGGC
>DATICK010000300.1:0-2421 GCA_035456865.1 Sulfuricaulis sp. | reverse complement strand
ATCGGGCAAGGCTGCGCGAACTCGCCAACCGTCTGTTGCGCGAAAAATCCTTCTCGGGAGCGGCGGGCCTCGTCGTGACAAACGCCATGCGAACGCGCGTTGCGCTGCGCGCCTGCCTGCCCGTACTCAACCTCGGTCTCGATTATTACGCCGACTGGAGCTCGATCGTGATCTATCCCGGCGATTTCCGGGCGCACGACGAATACATGGATGAACACGGCATCGTGCATCGCGAGATCATGGATCTGTGCGGACAATCCCTGTCACACGGTCCGATGGTGCTGTCGTGGGAAGCCATGCGCGCGGAAGACAGGACGCCGGACGATCACGATCTCGTGATTCACGAGTGCGCGCACAAGCTGGATGTGCTCAATGGCGACGCCAACGGCTTTCCACCGTTGCACGCGGACATGGACGGGCGTGAATGGGCGCGCGATTTTCAGGCCGCTTACGATCGGCTCCGCGCGGCGTTGAAGTCGGGCGATGACGATTCCCTCGACCCTTACGCCGCCGAAGACCCCGCGGAGTTTTTTGCCGTCGCGAGCGAAACCTTTTTCACCGCAGCCGACCTGATCAACGCGAAATTTCCGGAGGTTTATTCACATTTGCAGCGTTTCTACCGCCAAGACCCCTGCCGGCAACTGTCCCGGAAACCATCATGATTCCGTTACGCGATGACAATCCCACCACGATTCAACCGCTGGTGACGATTGCCTTCATCGTCTTATGTTCGCTCGTCTTCCTCTGGCAGGTTTCGCTCGGTGGCCGGGGTTTCGAGGCTGCCGTATTGAGTCTCGGCGCGATTCCAGCCGCGCTGTTTGGCGGCAAAACACTGCCGCCGGAACTGGCCCTGGTACCGCCCACGCTGACGGTATTCACCTCGATGTTCCTTCATGGCAGCTGGATGCATCTCATCGGTAACATGCTGTATCTGTGGATTTTCGGCAATAACGTCGAAGACGCCATGGGGCACGTGCGTTTTGTCCTGTTTTATCTGTTGTGCGGAATTGCCGCGGTGCTGGCCCAAGCCTTGCCCAACATCGATTCCACGATACCCATGATCGGCGCCAGCGGCGCCATCTCCGGCGTGCTGGGAGCGTATCTGCTGCTATTTCCCCATGCCCGCGTGCTGGTACTTATTCCACTCGGGTTCTATACCCGCCTCGTGTATCTGCCGTCCATGGCGGTGCTGGGCTTCTGGTTTGTGCTGCAACTGATCAGCACGGCATTCTCCGATCCACGCGGAGGTGGCGTGGCCTTCGGCGCTCACATCGGCGGCTTCATTGCCGGCATGGCGCTGCTGCCGATTTTCAAACACCGGAATGTGCGCCTGTTCGCACCGTCGCGACATTAGTGAAAATAGAGCGAATAATATTTCACCGCCAAGACGCCAAGAAAATCAGGGGCTGGATCGAGCACAAATCCCTGGCGTCTTCGGCGTCTTGGCAGTTAGACTTCTTGGTGATATTTTTTACTGAAGACCGGAAAAAACCAGCATGCAGCCATATCTCGACCTGATGCGCCACGTGATGCGAAACGGCGTGCGCAAGGACGACCGCACCGGCACCGGCACGCTCAGCGTGTTCGGCCACCAGATGCGGTTCGACCTGGCCCAGGGATTTCCCCTGCTCACCACGAAGAAAGTGCACACCAAATCCATCATCTATGAGTTGCTGTGGTTCCTGCGCGGCGACACCAATATCCGCTATCTGAAGGATCATGGCGTCAGTATTTGGGACGAATGGGCGAACGAAAATGGCGATCTCGGTCCGGTCTACGGTGCCCAGTGGCGTTCCTGGCCCGCGTCGGACGGCCGGCACATCGACCAGATCAGCCAGGTGACCCGCGCGATCCGCGAGAAACCGGATTCGCGGCGGCTGATCGTCAGTGCCTGGAATGTCCCCGAGATCGAACGTATGGCGTTGCCGCCCTGCCACCTTCTGTTCCAGTTCTACGTCGCGCAGGGGCGCTTGTCCTGCCAGCTGTATCAACGCAGCGCCGACATCTTTCTCGGCGTGCCATTCAATATCGCCTCCTACGCGCTGCTCACCATGATGATGGCGCAGGCTACCGGACTCAAACCGGGCGAGTTCGTGCATACGCTCGGCGATGCACATTTGTACCTCAATCACCTGGATCAGGTTCATACACAGCTCGCCCGTGAGCCCAGGCCGTTGCCGAGCATGCGCCTCAATCCGGAAAAAACCTCGCTGTTCGATTTCGGCTTCGAGGATTTCGAACTGCTGAACTACGATCCGCACCCTTCGATCAAGGCGCCGGTGGCGGTGTAATCCTGGTGACCCGCGCCGTGCGCGTCTCTCTCATCGCGGCCATGGCGGAAAACCGCGTGATTGGTGTCAACAATACGCTCCCTTGGCGGCTGCCGGCTGACCTCAGGCATTTCCGCCGGATCACCACCGG
>DATICK010000299.1:0-2771 GCA_035456865.1 Sulfuricaulis sp. | reverse complement strand
CAAGATGGCGCTGGCCAAACGCGTTCTCTGATGGATGACCGTCGTATGGAGCGCCTCCGTTGGCGTTGCCGCCGGGGGCTTCTGGAACTGGACGTGGTTCTCAAGAATTTCCTCGATCAGGATTACGCGTCGCTCACGCCGGCCGAGCAGGATAACTTCGACAAATTGCTGTCTGTTCCCGACAATATCCTCTGGGCGTATGTTCAAGGCAGTGAAAATCCACCCGAAAAAGAGTTAATGCAACTTGTATCCAAGATCAGAAAATAATCTGATTTTAAATATAAAAGTTTCTCGTTTTCTGACGGGAATACTGCTGTTCATACATCTCGGCGGGATGCTGATTTTGTTGGCAGCGCCCATTGCGTGGCCAGTCCGGCTGATGCTCTGGATGCTGATAGGGGCGAGTCTTTACCGGTCATTGCGCATTTATGTGTGGCGCCAGGGATCGACAGCCATTGAGACGCTCGAGATGGACGGCGAAGGGGTGGTGTCGGTGCGCTTCGCGGGAAAGGACGCATGGCATGTTTGCCAGATCGCCAGCCGGTTTGTGCATCCGTGGCTGACGCTATTATCCCTGAATATAGAGGGCCGGCGCTGTCCCGTCAGTCTCGCCATTGTCGCTGACGCCGTTGAGCCGGAAGCGTTCAGGCGTTGGCGCGTCGCCCTGAAGCTTCGTAGGGCTCCGGCGTAAGCACGGTGTCTTGGGGAGTTCCCGGCAGCGCCTTCGGATAGTCACGCGTGTAATGCAGACCTCGCGATTCCTTACGCGCGAGGGCGGAACGGATGATCAGTTCGGATACCAATAATAAGTTACGTAATTCAATGAGATCGTTCGTAACCTTAAAGTTACTGTAGAACTCCCTGACTTCCTCTTTCAGCATATCCACCCGGTGCTGGGCGCGTTGCAGGCGCTTGGTGGTGCGCACAATGCCGACGTAGCTCCACATGCCGCGGCGCAGCTCGTCCCAGTTATGCGACACCACCACCTGTTCGTCGGGGTCGGTTACGCGGCTTTCATCCCAGGGTGGCAGATCGACTGGCGGTTGGCCGGCTGTCGGCAGGTTTTTGAGTATGTCCTCGGCCGCGGTTTTGGCGAACACCAGGCATTCGAGCAGGGAGTTGCTGGCCAGACGATTGGCTCCGTGCAGGCCGGTGTAGGCGCATTCGCCGACGGCGTAAAGCCGGTCGAGATCGGCACGGGCGGATAGGTCGGTCATGACACCGCCGCCGGTATAGTGCGCCGCCGGCACCACCGGTATCGGTTCGCGCGTGATGTCGTAGCCGTATTCCTTGCAGCGCTCGTAGATCGTCGGGAAATGGCTTTTGATGAAATCCGCCGGCTTGTGGCTGATATCGAGGTGGACATAATCGAGGCCGCCGCGCTTCATTTCGTAGTCAATGGCGCGCGCAACGATGTCTCGCGACGCCAGCTCGCCGCGCGGGTCATGATTCTGCATGAACGGCTTGCCGTTCGGCAGCGTCAGGCGTCCGCCTTCGCCACGCACCGCCTCGGAAATCAGGAACGATTTGGCGCGCGGGTGATACAGGCAGGTCGGATGGAATTGGATGAACTCCATGTTGGCCACGCGGCAGCCCGCGCGCCAGGCCATGGCGATGCCGTCGCCTGTCGACGTGTCGGGATTGCTGGTATATAGGTAGGCCTTGCAGGCGCCGCCGGTGGCCAGTGCCACAAAATGGGCGCTGTAGGTAACGACATGTCCGGATTCCCGGTTCAGAGCATAGACGCCAAGACAACGGTCGGGTCCGGCACGGCCGAGCTTCTGGCTGGTAATGAGATCAATGGCGATATGACTTTCGTGCAGCGTGATGTTCCGATGCCGGCGAACGAGCGATTCGAGCGTGGTCTCGACGGCGCGGCCGGTGGCGTCCTCGGCGTGTATTACCCGCCGGTGGCTGTGGCCGCCTTCACGCGTCAGGTGATATTCCATCGCGCCATTCGGTTGCTTCTCCTGGCTGAACGGCACGCCACGGTCAATCAGCCAGCGAATCGCTTCCGGTCCCTGGCGCACGACAAACTCAACGGTGTCGCGGCGACACAAGCCGGCCCCGGCATTCAGCGTGTCTTGAATGTGCGAGTCGAAGGTATCTTCCTGACCATTCAGAACCGCGGCCACGCCGCCCTGGGCATAGAGACTGGCGCTCTCCGTGAGCGCCGCCTTGGCAAGGATCGTAACCCGCGCCCTGTCCGCCACCCGCAGCGCAAGGCTGAGACCGGCAGCACCGCCGCCGATGATCAGGACGTCCGAGGACTGAGGGGTTTTCATGCGCGTTCGATGAGGAGAGAGCACATTTGTGGCGTTTGCGATATCCTATCACACGTGTCGGACTTGTTTTTACTGAGCCGATTCCTTTCAGGGACAGAAGATTGAACAACAAATACCCTCCTTTCCGGCCTTTTCCAGCGAACTTTAACCCTTTGCCGCGGTCTCTTGGTAACGGAATACAGCTGTACCGGACCCATGAGGACAGGTCCTCATGAGCGAGCGGAGTATCGATCAAAAGCTGGTTGTCCGGGTGCAGAAAGGCGACAAAACCGCCTTCGATCTCCTGGTCAGGAAGTACCAGCACAAGGTCGCCAAACTGGTTTCGCGTTACGTGCGCGACCGGCGGGAAGTGGAAGACGTGACGCAGGAGGCCATGATCAAGGCCTACCGCGCCATCGGAGGTTTTCGCGGTGAAAGTGCGTTCTATACTTGGTTGTACCGGATTGCCGTGAACACGGCGAAGAATTATCTCGAGTCGCAGGGTCG
>DATICK010000298.1:0-4343 GCA_035456865.1 Sulfuricaulis sp. | reverse complement strand
GGAAGTGACCATCACCACCAAGGGCACGGAAATCCATGAGGAGTATCGCCTCAACGGGCGGCTCTACATGATCAAGGTCACCCCGGCCAAGGGCAAACCGTATTACCTCATCGACCACGAAGGCAGCGGCCAATTCCGTCGAAGCGATTTCGAGACGCGCATCTCCATCCCCACATGGGTGATCAAACGCTTTTGATGTTCCCGCGCAGATCCGGGCCGGGATTTTTTCGTTGCTTGCTTCGCAGGGATACCATGTATGAGCAATGGTTCTTCTCCAGACAAGACCGCGCCTGAGGAAAATCGCGGAATACACCAGGGCATCGCCTGGATTGTCCAGGGCTGGCATCTGATTCAGGAACAGCCGCCGTTGTGGTTCGGCATGGCCGCGATATACCTGGTACTGGGTTTTTTGTTGAAACAGATACCGATAGGGGGGGAGCTCCTGATGATCCTCATCAGCCCGATGTTGCTTGCCAGTGTGGTGTGGGGACGCGCGCATGCGAGCCATGCCGAACCGTTGGGACAATCCTCTCCCGGACAAGCACTGCTACAGGATTGGATCGTTCTGCCGGCGCGTGAATTGGTATGCATTTTCAATCACGCGGAAAAAACTGTTCCTCCCGTGCTGCTCAGCATCCTGACGCTGGGACTGATGCTTGTAATAGTAATGATACCGCGTGAATCGCTCGTGGGCGGCTCCATGATGTCAGGTCTGGCGGCATCGAATTTCAGCGACTTACAATTCATCATGCTGCTCAAGATGCTGGTGGTCGCAGCGTTGTATGTGATTCTGGCCATGTGCCTTTTCTACAGCGTTCCGCTGACGGTACTGAAGAACCGCCCGCCATTTGATGCCATCGCTGAAAGCTTCAAAACCTGCCGCGAGCATGCGGTACCGCTGCTGGTGCTGACCGTACCGTTTTTTGTGGTTTACCTCGTTATCCTGGCGGCCTTCGCCAAAAACCACTGGCTCGGCGTTCTGTTCGTGATCAGTGCGGGCGTCGTCACGCTGCCGGTCTTCGTGGCATCGGTCTATTGCAGTTATCTGGCGCTTTACCCGCCTGATCATTCCGCTTCACCGCCGTAATTGTTTTTTCCGCTGGCTTGTGCGCCGGGTCCCGGCTTATATTGATCCGGCACTATTCTCCTGAGAGATGGAAATGCGTGTACGGCTTTATCATGGCGAGGCGTTGGCAACCTACGGTTTCGGTTCAGGTCATCCCTTCGGCCACGACCGCCAGGCCGCGTTCTGGCAGGAGGCCCTGCGCCAGGGGCTCGACTGGCAGACCGAAATCGCCGCTCCGGTTTCCGGGACCGAGGATGATATCGCGCTGTTTCACACCGCCGACTATATCGCGCGCGTGCGCCGGCAATCGCAGAGCGGCCAGGGTTATCTCGATGCCGGCGACACGCCGGCGTTCCCGGGCGTGTTTGAGGCGGGCGCGGTCGTCGTCGGAACGGTGCTGGACGGACTAAAAAATATTCTCGAAGGCCGGTGTCGGCGCGTGTTCGTGCCGATCGCCGGCCTGCATCACGCGCGCCGCGACTCGGCCTCTGGTTTCTGTGTGTTCAACGATATCGGCGTGCTGATTGAGGCGTTGCGCCGGCGTCACGGCATTCAACGCGTGGCCTACGTGGACATCGACGCGCATCATGGCGATGGCGTGTTCTATGCCTTCGAGGACGACCCCGACCTGATCTTCGCCGACATCCACGAGGATGGACGCTATCTCTACCCCGGCACCGGCTTCGCAAACGAAACCGGCACCGGCGATGCCAAAGGCACCAAACTCAATATTCCACTCGACCCCGGCGCCGACGACTCGGCATTTCATCGGGTGTGGCCACAGGTCGAGGAGTTCGTGCGCGCCGGCCGTCCGGAATTCATTATCCTGCAGGCCGGCGCTGACAGCGTCGCCGGCGATCCCATCACCCACATGCAGTTCACGCCCGCGACCCATGCGCACGCCACCACCCGCTTGTGCGCGCTCGCCGACGAATTCTGCCACGGCCGGATCATCGGCCTCGGCGGTGGTGGTTACAATCGCTTCAACCTTGCGGCCGCCTGGACCCGGGTAGTGAAAGCCATGCTGGAATGAGATTGGGCGTCACCACGCAACATTCATAGATTGGCTAACGGCAGTTTCCAGGAAGATATTTGGCCGGCAGGTCCTCGCCCGAGCATTCCCAGTAGATACGCTGGTCCTTCACATACGGCTTATAGACAATATTGTGATTGGCGACCGGGCCTTTGGCGAAGGTAACCACCACGGCTCCGCCTTCCTTGATTTGGATGGACTTGATCACCGGTCCATTGTCACCGACCTCAGGCACGCCCGCGTCAGTGTTGCTGTTCGGCCAGGTCTGATTCTTCACCGCATAATTCATCACGGAAGTTTTGGCCTTTTCGATGTAGGGCGTTGCTCCCATCATGTTGGCGCGTACGGTGTAGTCCTGGTAAGCGGGAATAGCGATGGCCGCCAGGATGCCGATAATGGCGACAAAAACCAGCACCGAAGCGCCGCCACCGCCCACCCCCAGGCGTGGCACAAACAGAGCCAGGAAAAACGCGAAGTTGCTCCGGCTCGGTATCGCCGCCTTCTGCTTGGTGATCAGCGCGTTCAACGCCGTCATGCGCTTGACGAGCCACGGGTAATCGCTGACCAGCTCATGGAATGACATCCAGAAACCGGAACTTTCCTTGGCCTGACCGGCGTAGTTTTCCTTGCTGAGAATTCGCCAGCGCCGTCCTCCCGCGGCCAAAGCGGCCAAACCGGTAGTGGCGTCCTGGGGGTTCTCGCAGCAGGCGAGTCCGTAGCGGTCACAGGTATATTCACGCGCCCGGGAATAAGCCGCGCCGAGCAAGGGCAGCAACAGGGCCGGGGCCAGGAGCGGGCCCCACAGCAAATGCTTGCGATGGATGTGGCCCATCTCATGGCCGATGTAAAAATTCACCGCCCCGGGTTGGGCCTCGAAAGCATCCACCACGTCTGAAAACAACACCACAAAATCACGGCCGAGAAATCGCGTTGCCAGGGCATTGAAAGCCCCGTCGGCGTGCAGCAGGTAAACATCCGGCACGTTTTTCATTCCGAGTTTGTTGCTGCATGCGGCCACGCGCTGCTGCAAATCCGGGAATTGCTGCGGCGTGATCTTGACCGCCGTGCCCCGGACATAGGAGATGAACGCGGACTGGGCGAACAAATAAAAAACAAAAAACATCAAAACGTATAACAAGGCGATGCCCATCGTGGCGCCGACCAGCACCAGCCAGAACACGGCCGAGATCAGTACGGCAATCCCGAACAGCAATTTCTCTTTGCGGTAGATCAGTTCCATGTCTTATCCTTAATTTTTGAGGACAATGGATATATAGGCCAGGATATGGGGGTCCACCAGTTGCCGGCGCCCAAAAAGACGGAAAACAGCCCGAAATAAGGCGCATTGTGTGAGCTCCGTTCAGGGAGCCGCCGCTTGCGGCCATGCCGCTCCGGGCGATTTTGTCACCCGCGCCGTTCCCGGTAGTCTTCACCACGGCATACCAACAATAACCTGTACATGAAACGCTGGATCGCCATCGCCAAAACTATCGACGCCGTGAACGAGACCATCGGCCGAGCCGTGTTGTGGCTGGTCCTGGCGGTGACGCTGATCTCGGCGGCGAACGCGTTGATGCGTTACGGTTTCGGCATGTCCTCGAACGCCTGGCTCGAGATCCAGTGGTATCTGTTCGGCGCTATTTTCCTGCTCGCCGCGGGCTACACCCTCAAGCACAACGGCCACGTGCGCATCGACGTCATCTACGGGCGGTTGTCGCAACGCACGCGTGCCTGGATTGACCTGCTGGGGGCCCTGCTTTTCTTGCTTCCGCTGTGCGGGCTCATGGTGTGGCTGGCTTGGCCCGGTTTCGTGGATTCCGTTCAGAGCGGCGAGATATCACCGGATGCCGGCGGGCTGATCCGCTGGCCGGTACGCCTGCTGATTCCGCTCGGGTTTGCTCTGCTCGCCTTGCAGGGTGTGGCCGAGGTCATCAAGCGCATCGCTTTCCTGCGTGGCCAGGGCAAACTCCCGCACGAGACGCCGATGGAGGAAGTATGAGCCTGGCGCTCATGGCGCCACTCATGTTTGCGGCGCTGGTCGTGCTCCTCCTGCTCGGTTATCCGGTGGCGTTCGCTCTCGCGGCCAATGGCCTGTTGGTCGCCTTCATCGGCATCCAGTCGGGATTTTTCGATTTGAGTCTGTTGCAGGCTTTGCCTGAACGCGTTTACGGCATCGTCTCCAACCAGACGCTGCTCGCGATTCCCTTTTTCACCTTCATGGGATTGGTGCTGGAGCGCAGCGGC
>DATICK010000297.1:0-4171 GCA_035456865.1 Sulfuricaulis sp. | reverse complement strand
CCATCGGCACGATTGTGGCCAATGTCGATGTGATCGCCGAGTGGACCAAGGCCTTGAGCGAGTTCAAGGTGCCGCCGCCACCGTCCTGGCTGGCGGGCTTGCCCGTGGTGGGCGAGCACGCGACGCAGCTGTGGCAAGAGGTGGCGGCCCAAGGGGTCGAGGCCTTGGCCGCCAAGGCCGCACCCTACGCGGGTGATCTGACCAAGTGGTTCGTCTCCCATGTCGGCAGTGTCGGTGTCGTGTTTATTCAATTCCTGCTCACTGTGGTCATTGCCGCGATTCTCTATGCGCATGGCGAATACGCCGCCGACTGGGTGCGCCGCTTCGGCGGGCGCCTGGCCGGTGTCTCCGGCGAGTCGGCGGTGCGGCTGTCGGCACAGGCTATTCGCGGGGTCGCCCTCGGCGTGGTAGTCACGGCGTTGATGCAGGCACTGCTCGGGGGCCTCGGCTTGCTGATCGCGGGTGTGCCGTTTGCGGCGATTCTCACCGCCGTCATGTTCATGCTCTCGGTGGCGCAGATCGGCGCTGCGCCGGTACTGGTCGTGGCGGTGGCGTGGCTGTACTGGAGCGGCGCGGCCGGCTGGGGCACGTTCCTGCTGGCGGTCACGGTGGTCGTCGGTACACTCGACAATGTCTTGCGTCCGATCCTGATCAAGAAGGGCGCGGATCTACCACTGTTGCTCATCTTTGCTGGCGTGATCGGCGGTCTCATTGCCTTCGGTCTGATCGGGATTTTTATCGGACCGATGGTGTTGGCCGTGGCCTACACCTTGTTGAGTGCGTGGATCGAAAACGGTGAATCGATTCGCCGTGCCCCGACGCCGGTAGCGACGGCCGTCAAGCGCAAGGATAAAACGCGCATGCCATAATGGCGGCGTGCTGATTGCATTCGCACCGTAAGGAGTCTTCTGATGGCATACGAAATTGTCAAAACCGATGGACCCGTCCTGCATGTTCGCATCAAGGGCGTGATGCAACTCGCCGATCAGCATGCGCTGCAGGCGGCAGCGAAGAAACTGATTGCACAGGGACTCAAACCACGCCTGCTCGTGATCGCCGAGAACTTCCAGGGCTGGGAAAAGGGGGTCGACTGGGGTGACATGGATTTTCTGATGGACTACGGGGATGACGTTGTCAAAATGGCGATCGTCGGTGACGAGAAGTGGAAGGAACAGGTGTTCATGTTCACCGCCAAGGGGCTGCGCAAGACGGCAATCGAGTATTTTCCACCCTCGGATCAGGCGCGGGCGGAAGCGTGGGTGCGGGCATGACGGCAGTTAGTGCCATTATGTTTCCCGAAACTCTTCATCCATCGATTCGACCCGTTTGATACCGCGTCCCATTTTGATTATTCGTTATGGTTGTTTCAACGGATTGCAATTTTTTAGAATAACTTTGCCTTGCAGTAAGTCGCCGCGTGAGTATTCCTGGAATTCGCAGGTGTTTTTGGCGGGATCATAGTTTTCGACCCAAAGGTTATCGTCCTTCCAGGTTATGCCGATATGGCGTTGACCTTCGGGTATGGTAATGCTCATCACTCCTCCCCATTGCTTGACAAAAATTTGCTGGTAGTGAAAAAAATAGGCCCCCGCGCCGATGACGAAAACTGCGGCGGCGGTGGCCATGGCAACATTCCATTTTTTCAAGCCTACACCGATAGCCCACAGTATGATCGCCGCTATTGCAATGACAGCGAGCCAATATAGATATGTGATCATTGTTCTCTCCTGAAACGGTTATATTCATTGCGGACTTCATCGCTTGCCAACCAAATTTGTCCAGCAGAAATTCTTGCCGTGTTTTTTGACCCGCTTCTGCGCCTCAGTGACCGGCATTTTTTGACGCTTCTTCCTGCATCGATTTGCCGCATCCGCCACCCGCCTCAGTACGGCCACACCCAGTTCGTAATTTCGGTGCGATCAGTACCGTGGGTGTGCGCATAGTTCAGGTTGTCGATGATGGCGTTCTTCATTTCCTCCTTGAGATGCGCGCCGCGTGCCGTCAGGCCCGGCACGCGGTCGATCACGTCGATCACCAGGTTGAAGCGGTCGATCTGATTCAGGATCGCCAGCTCCAGCGGCGTATTGATGTTGCCCTTCTCCTTGTAGCCGCGCACGTGCAGGTTTTCGTGGTTGGTGAAGCGGTAGGCGAGCTTGTGGATCAGCCAAGGATAGCCGTGGAAGTTGAAGATCACCGGCTTGCTGGTGGTGAACAGGCTGTCGAACTCGCGTTCGGTGAGCCCGTGAGGGTGCTCGCTCGCCGGCTGCATCTTGTAGAGGTCGACGACGTTGACGAACCGCAGCTTCAGATCCGGCAGGTTCTCGCGCAGGATCGACACCGCGGCCAGCGCCTCGAGGGTCGGCACATCGCCGCACGACGCCATGATGACGTCGGGCTCCACGCCCGCGTCGTTGCTGGCGCGTCGCCAGATGCCGATGCCCTTGGCGCAGTGCACGATCGCCTCGTCGATGGTGGTGAACTGCATGTGTTTCTGCTTGTCGGCGACGATGACATTGATGCAGTCGGTCGAGCGCAGGCAGTGATCCGCGACCGCCAGCAGGCAATTGGCGTCGGGTGGCAGGTAGATGCGGGTCACGCTCGGGCTCTTGTTGGTGACCACGTCGATGAAGCCCGGATCCTGGTGCGAAAAGCCGTTATGGTCCTGGCGCCACACGGTCGAAGACAGCAGGATGTTCTGCGACGCCACCGAGGCGCGCCACGGCACGTGATTCTTGCAGATGTCGAGCCACTTGGCGTGCTGATTGAACATCGAGTCGATGACGTGGGCGAACGCTTCGTAGGTATGGAAGAAACCATGCCGTCCGGAGAGCAGATAGCCCTCGAGCCAGCCGAGCAGGGTGTGCTCGGAGAGCATTTCCATCACGCGTCCGTCGCGCGCCAGCTCGCCGCCGTCGGCGTCCTCCGGCAACAGCTCCGCCATCCAGGTCTTCTTCGAGACCTCGTACACCGCCTGCAGACGATTGGACGCGGTTTCGTCCGGACCGAAGACGCGGAAGCTGGTCATGTTGTTGCGCATCACGTCACGCAGAAACTCACCGAGCGGCTTGGTGTTTTCGTGGCTGACGGCGCCGGCCTGCGGGACCTTGACCGCGTACTGGCGGAAGTCGGGTAGCTTGAGTTCCTTGCGCAGCAGCCCGCCGTTGGCGTGCGGATTGGCGCTCATGCGCCGCGCGCCCTTGGGCGCGAGCTCACGCAGCTCCGCGACCAACCGACCGTTGGCGTCAAACAGCTCCTCGGGCTTGTAGCCTTTGAGCCAGGTCTCGAGCAGCTTGAGGCTCTCGGGATTCTCGCGCACGTCGGAAAACGGTACCTGGTGTGAGCGCCACGAGCCTTCGGCCTTGTGACCCTTGATCTCCTTCGGTCCGGTCCAACCCTTGGGGCTGCGCAGCACAATCATCGGCCAGCGTGGGCGCTCGGCGGTGTTGGTGGCCCGCGCCTCGCGCTGAATGCTGCGAATCTTGGCGACCGTCTCATCGAGCGTCGCGGCCATCGTCTGGTGCATTTGCGTCGGGTCATCGCCTTCTACGAAGTACGGCGTATAGCCATAGCCCACGAACAGCGCCTCGAGCTCCTCGTGGCTGATGCGCGCGAGGATGGTCGGGTTGGCGATCTTGTATCCATTGAGATTGAGGATCGGCAGCACCGCGCCGTCGCGTACCGGGTTGATGAATTTATTGGAATGCCAGGCGGTGGCGAGCGGCCCGGTCTCGGCCTCGCCGTCTCCCACCACGCAGGCGACAATCAGGTCGGGATTGTCGAGGCAGGCACCATAGGCATGCGACACGCTGTAGCCCAGCTCGCCGCCCTCATGGATGGAGCCGGGCGTTTCCGGGGTCACATGGCTGCCGATATGACCGGGGAAGGAAAACTGCTTGAAGAATTTCTGCAGTCCCTCGGCGTCTTCGCTCTTGTCGGGATAGATCTCTGAGTAAGTGCCTTCCAGATAGGTCGGTCCCAGCACGCCTGGCGCCCCGTGGCCAGAGCCGGCCATGAAGATCACGCTGAGATTGTCGCGCTTGATGAGTCGGTTCAAGTGCGCCCACACGAACGACAGCGCCGGACTCGCCCCCCAGTGGCCGAGCAGGCGATGTTTGACGTGCTCGATCTTCAGCGGTTCCTTGAGCAGCGGGTTGTCGCGCAGATAGATCAT
>DATICK010000296.1:0-5781 GCA_035456865.1 Sulfuricaulis sp. | reverse complement strand
TTGCTGAAATCGTATTGGTCGCCCTGATAGGTGATCGTCTCGGCACGCAGCACGTCCTGCGCCAGGCCGCGCAGCATTTCCTCCGTGAGGTTCATCAGGTCGTGATAATCGGCGTAGGCCTGATAGAACTCGAGCATGGTGAATTCGGGGTTATGCCGCGTCGACAGGCCCTCGTTGCGGAAGTTGCGGTTGATCTCGTAGACCTTCTCGAAACCACCGACGATCAGGCGTTTGAGATAGAGTTCGGGCGCCACACGCAGGAACAGACTCATGTCGAGCGCGTGATGATGGGTCACGAAGGGACGCGCCGCGGCTCCGCCCGGGATCACCTGCATCATCGGCGTTTCGACCTCGAGGAACGCGCGTTCATCGAGGAAGCGACGAATGTAACGGACGATGGCGGTGCGGGTCCGGAAGGTATTGCGCGCCACCTCGCTCATAATAAGGTCGAGGTAACGCTGGCGGTACTTGGTTTCGGTATCCGTGAGACCGTGGTATTTCTCGGGCAGGGGCCGCAACGACTTCGCCAGCAGGCGTACGTCGTCCACCTTCACCGAGAGCTCCCCGGTTTTGGTCTTGAACAGCGTTCCTTCGGCGCCGACAATATCGCCGATATCCCACTTCTTGAAGTCCTCGTAGCGCGCCTCACCCACGGCGTCGCGCGTGACATAGACCTGGATCAGCCCCGACATGTCCTGCAGGTGCGCGAAGCTGGCCTTGCCCATCACCCGGCGGGTCATCATCCGCCCCGCCACCTTGACCCGCACATTGCGGGTCTCGATCTCGCCCGGGTCTTTCTCGCCATACTCGGCATGCAGCTCGCCCGCCACGACGTTGCGGCGGAAATCATTGGGAAACGCATTGCCCTGCAGGCGGAGTTCAGCGAGTTTCTGACGGCGCAAGGCGATCTGTTCGTTCTCGTCTTTTTCGTCAATCATTTTATATAAAAATTAGTCAGTTATATTATTTCTTCGATAAATGACATTAATTATTGACGAGGCCACTTTTGAGACTGGCGTCAATAAATTTGTCGAGATCGCCATCCAGCACCGCTTGCGGGTTGCCTGTCTCTACCCCGGTTCGCAGATCCTTGATTCGAGACTGGTCCAGAACATAGGACCGGATCTGGTGACCCCACTCGATGTCGGATTTACTATCCTCCAACTTCTGCTTTTCCTTGTTCCGCGCCTGCAGTTCGCGCTCGAACAGCCGGGATTTCAGCATCGCCATGGCCGAGGCCCGGTTGCGATGCTGGGAACGATCCGATTGGCATTGAACCACAATCCCGGTCGGATTATGCGTAATACGTATGGCGGAATCGGTCCGGTTGACGTGCTGACCGCCGGCGCCGCTGGCCCGGTAGGTGTCCACGCGCAGATCCGCCGGATTGATTTCAACTTCGATGTTTTCATCCACCTCGGGATAGGCAAAAACCGAGGCAAATGAGGTATGCCGTCGATTTCCCGAGTCGAAAGGAGACTTGCGCACCAGGCGATGTACTCCGGATTCGGTGCGCAGGTAGCCGTACGCATAGGGACCGGTAAATTTGACCGTGGCGCTCTTGATCCCGGCTACTTCCCCCTCGGAAATTTCCAGAATCTCGGTTTTAAAGCCGTGCTTATCGCCCCACATCAAGTACATGCGCAACAACATATTCGCCCAATCCTGGGCTTCGGTGCCACCGGAACCCGACTGAATATCCATAAAAGCGTTGTTCGCGTCCATTTCACCCGAGAACATGCGCTGAAATTCAAGATCGCCCAACTGCTTTTCCAGACGCCCAAGATCGCCGGACACGGACTTCACCACATCCGCGTCATTTTCCTCCTTGGCGAGACCCAACAATTCAAATGCCTCGGCAAGCTCGGTGGCAAGACGGGTCAGCGTGCCCACCTCGGTTTCGAGGCGCGCACGCTCACGTCCCAGTTCCTGGGCGCGCTGCGGATTGCTCCATACGTTGGGCTGCTCGAGTTCGCGCTGGACTTCGGTCAGACGATGCTGCTTGGAATCAAAGTCAAAGATACCCCCGTAAGACCTGGGAACGGTCCTGGAGGTCGCGGAGTTTGGTGAACAAGGGATTAAGGTCTTCCATCGCCCGGGCAACCGAAGTATAAAAAATATTGAAACTTTAATTACAAAAATCAGTCTCTTATGATTCGTTATTAAGATACTTGTTTAGGCTGAAAAAGTCTAGGAAACCTGTACGCCGAGGACTTCGCCCACAACTTTCTTTATCGCTTTGACCAGTTCAGGCGTCTCCACGTCCACCACCTGTTCCAGCACCCATTTGCTGTCCGTAGCCTCCATGGCCCGGGATACTTTTTCTCCCAGATAGCGCAGCATACTGTAGCTCGGTTGGCGGCCGTTGAACTCGAGCTCCGAATAGTCGGCGAAACGGGCATTCAAGGTATTGATGAAATCGCCGGCATAGGCGCCGGGGCCAACAAATTCCTCGAGGTTGACGGAGGTAATTCGTGCCAGATGCTTGCCCAAAGCATTAATGAAACGGCCCCGCTCCTCTTCGTTCAACTGGCCGTATACGATTCTGTCGGCGCATTGGACCAGAAACGCGATGATCTCGGTGATGACGGACGTCACCTGCCGGTCGCCGCCCAGCGGATAACCTTCCTTTTCCATGTGACGCACGGCTTCCTGCGCAATCCGCCAGACATTCGTGGCCACCACGCTGGCGCGATCCTCCAGGGTCTTGGGGCCTTTTTTGCGAAATTTGGTTTTCAGCGGTATTGCCATGGCGTGCATTATATTGAAGTTTTACTTCCTTGCGGAGTGATGGTGCGATAGATGGACAACCTTGGATTAAATCTTCGCTCACGATGCGAGTCTCTGGCAAAATGCCGGTAAGTCACGATTTATGGAGTAACCCATGCCTGAATCCGATATGAACCTGGTAAGCGGCATTGCCGCCTTCGAGGCCAAGGAATTTGCCAAGGCGTTCAAATTTCTATCGCCACTGGCCGAAGACGGCAATGACCAGGCCCAGTACCGTCTTGCCGTGATGTATCAGAACGGCCTCGGGCATGTGCGCAATGAAACGATGGCGTATAAATGGATGCATGCCGCAGCGGAACAGGGAAATTCCCTGGCCCAGCACGGTCTCGGATTCATGTACATGCAGGGTGAATGTGTTCCAAAAAATGAAAAACTGGCTGCTGAATGGTTCCGCCGTGCCGCCGACCAGGGCTTGGCCGGATCACAGATGACCCTCGGGATGCTTTATGAGCAGGGAATCGGTGTGGAGAAAAACGAAGCCGAGGCCCGGAAATGGTACGAGATGGCTCAGCGAAATTCATAAACACACGGACCGTGCCAGGCACGGCCCGTGATCGTGGCGCGACTATTTCTTGACGAAGGCGGTAAAACCGTCAGTTTTGCCTGCGTGACCATCGTCATAACCGGTATTGTAGGCGTCGTTCAGACGCTGCTCTTCCCGCTTGGGGTTGTGCAGAAAACCGCACGCCCAACCGTTGATGTATTCCTTATCGACGCCTTTCTTTTCCATGGCGCTGATGGTTTCGTAATACGTCTTATTGCTCATAAAACACACTCCTGAATGAATTCTTGGCATAGGAACGGCGGTAAAGCGGCGCATATATTACCCATTGAAGCCGGCTTTTCAAGAATAAAATCACCGGAGGACCAATCCCCTTATTTTTGCATGCTTATCACGGTCTACTTTCAGGCGGCCGGCACAAAGCAGGAGTGATATTGCGTAAAAACAAACTATCATGACCCCATAATACAGTCAGTGGGTGGTTTCCGGATACCAGACGGACTTATACTTTAAACATGCTTCAGAACATCATGCCATGCTGAACCTCGGTCAACTGGTCAACACGGTTCAGAAAAACTGTCACATCTCGGATGCGCGTCATGCGGGTGACTTTACGCTCTGCATTTTTCTTCTGAAAATGCGCGAGTTTTATCGCTGGGAACACGACATTCCGTTCGCGCACAACCTGCCGAAAGACGAGGTCGGTGAGTGGCTCCAGGAACGTGAGGGCATGTGGTCCGATCTCGAATCCAGCTCGTTCGAATCGCTTCCACTGGACGGGCGCACACTGGACCCCTTCGACGCGGAAACCGTCAACCGTGAGCTGATCCCGCAAGGTTATGTTTACAGCGGTGGTTATGGCCGTTTCTCCAAACCGCATTTCTTTCTCGGCACGCTCCTTAAAAAGGAACAGCGCGCCGGGTACACGGTTTACATCACTTCGTGTGAATACGCCCGCGACCTGGAAGCACCACCGGCCATGTTGCAAGGCAAGACTATTTACGTCCGCCAGGAATCGGTGCGGCGTTTTCTGTGGGAGAAAATCGAGGAATGGCGCTGGAACCGCAAGAACGAAACCATGGAACGCGCACTGGCGTGTTATGCGTTCGAGATCGACATGAATTCGGCGCTGGAGCGCATGACCGAGAATGAAACCGAGGCGATGATCCTGCACGAACTCGGCGAAGGCCTGGCCGGCGAGAAGCTGGGGCCGGACTGGCAGAAAATGCTCGCTACGTTCTCGCGATCCAAGGCGGAAATCATGGTCCGCGCGGTGCGCGATAACCTGGCGGATTGCCTGTCCACCCTGCCCGGTCTGCTGGCAACAAACAACACCGCCTCGTTGCATTTCTATTTCGCCAACTTCACCGGCATGCGCAAGCATCTTTACCCCGAGGCACTCGAGGCATATCGCCGCTGGGCAACAGCAGATGATCGCCAGGCGCTGAGCGTGATGGTTGAGTCCGGTCAACGCCGCTGGCTCGAAACCGCACACGCCATCATGAACCTATACAGAGAAAACGGAGAGCAGGCCGCTAAGGCCATCGAAAACCTGCTGGAACCGGAGCCGGAATCGCCCCTCAAATGCCCACCGAAAGCTGCCTCGACCCCATGAAGCTCAATGTGATCGTGGACGAACGGGTCTATTCCGTCGACGTCCCGCCGCCAATGCTTATCGAGGCGGAAGAATTTTTCCGCAAGCTGGATGACGACATGGATCACGGCTGGCAAATGGGCCCCGAGTTCATCGAAAACCCCGACAAACTGCAACGCTGCCAGATCGCGGCCAACAAGTTACTTACTTCACTCAGCGGTGCGAATGAAACGATGGTTTTGCTCATGGCCGGATTTATTCTCAAGCGTCTGCCGGGAGTGACGGGCGTGCGCATCGACACTGGCGGCGAGATGCTCCACACTGAAATGATTTACGAAAAACCTGCCAGCCTTGCCCCCGCGACGCCGGCTTCCGGCACCCCTTCGCCGTCACGCAAACTGGGGAAGCTCGAAGCCATGGAGCAGGCCGGCAAGGATGTCACCAAGGTGTATCAGGTGGGCAAGAGCTATCGCTTCGCTGTGCGTGATCTGCGTACCGGGGAATGGCTCGAATCGGGACCCAGCGATACGGAACAGGAAGCCTACGAAAAGAGAATGCAGGCGTACAAACGCCGTCTCGATGAGTTGACCGGATCATCCAGCTAACAACAAGAAAAAATCAGACAGGCTTTTATTAACTTCTAAAAAATTCTTAATCCTGTAAATCCTGACAATTCTGTCTGGAACAGAACTGGACGACCGACAGGTCGCCCGTCAGGGTGCGCGCCAGGGATGGCGCGCATCAAAAATCCTGTTAATCCTGTCTATTTTATTTTTCAGTGCACTAAGGCATCGCCGCCCAGTAACGGTACAGCGCCACCGTCAGATCCGTCTGCGTCACCATTCCCACCAGCCGCCGCTCGTGATCCACGATCGGGACATGGTGGATGTTATGC
>DATICK010000295.1:0-27728 GCA_035456865.1 Sulfuricaulis sp. | reverse complement strand
GGAAGTGGAAGACGTGACGCAGGAGGCCATGATCAAGGCCTACCGCGCCATCGGAGGTTTTCGCGGTGAAAGTGCGTTCTATACTTGGTTGTACCGGATTGCCGTGAACACGGCGAAGAATTATCTCGAGTCGCAGGGTCGGCGCCCGCCGGGGTCGGACGTGGAGATCGAAGGCGCGGAACTCATCGAAAGCGGCGAGGGACTGCGCGACCAGGCGACGCCGGAGCGCCAGATGCTGACCAACGAGATCGCCACGACGGTACACCGGGTGCTGGAACATCTTCCGCCCGATCTGCGCACGGCCATCACGCTGCGCGAGATTGAGGGCATGAGTTACGAGGAAATCGCCGAAGTCATGGATTGTCCGATCGGTACCGTTCGTTCGCGCATTTTTCGCGCGCGCGAGGCCATCGACCAGGAACTGCGGCCATTGATGGAAAGGTAGCGCCATATGAACGATGAACACATGAAAGAGAAACTGTCTGCGCTCGTCGACAACGAGCTGGATGAGTTGGAAGAGCGCCGCGTATTCACGGCGCTCGAGGGCAATGTCGCGCTCCGTCGCACGTGGGAGCGCTATCATCTCGTGCGCGCGGCACTGCGCCAGGATGTGGATGTCGTCGTCGCGCAGGACGCGGCCGAGCAGGTTGCGAGACGCATCCAAGCCGAACCGTCCACCGCTGTTTCATTCCAGCGTCATCGTGTCACCCGTTTCCTTGGCACGCTGGCGATCGCTGCCTCGGTTGCGGCGATTGCCATTACCGGCGTTCAGTGGGTCCATCAGCCAGCCCCGGCGCCGTTACCGGCGCTGGCTGTTAACACGCCGGCGCCACAAAACTTTATCCGCTCCGGCACCACGCACTGGGACATGAAGGAACCGGAGGCCGAAAGCGCGCTTAACGCCTACCTGGTGGAACATGACGAATTTGCCTCGACCTCCGGGCTTGGCGGCATGATGCCTTATGTCCGGGTCGTCGGCTACGATAACGATAAATGATTTCTCGCCTCTCGGATCGTTCCGCTTTTATATTTCTGGGTTTATTCGTTTGCTCCACGGCCATGGCGGCGGATGCTGCGCACGAGTGGTTGATGAAAATCAACCACGCGGCACGCGCACTCGACTACGAAGGAATTTTCGTTTACCAGCATGACAAACAACTTGAGACGATGCAGATATTCCACAAAGTGGAAAATAATTCCTCGCGCGAACGCCTGATGTCGCTGAACGGCGCGCCACGTGAAATCGTTCGCGACGCAAATGAGGTCCGCTGTTACTGGCCGGACAAAAACTCGGTCATGGTCGAATATCGCAAGGCGGAAGGAAAGGCTTTTCCCTCGATTCTTCCGGAACGTTTGCAGGATCTGGACGAATATTACACGCTGAAACTGGGTAACACCGAGCGCATCACCGGCCGCGTGGTGCAACTCGTAATCATCAAGCCCACCGATCAGTATCGTTATGGATATCGTTTGTGGGCGGATGTCGATAGCGGCCTGTTGCTCAAGGCCGATCTGCTCGACAATCAGGACACCGTCCTTGAGCAGTTCATGTTCACGCAGGTCAACATCGGCGCGAAGATTCCGGCTTCGGCGCTCGCGCCCGGCATGACTGGCAAGAGCATGGTCTGGTACCGGGAAGACGGCGACACCCGGAATGTCTCCGATAAGCCTGGCTGGTCAGCTTCACAGCTGCCCAAGGGTTTCCGGCTCTCCGCACATATGACGCGACGGTTGCCGATGCGCAAGCAACCCGTTGAACATCTGGTTTACACCGACGGTTTGGCCGCGGTTTCCGTGTTCATTGAAAAACAGGAAAAGGGCGTCAAACCTTTCATGCAGGGACCAAGCCGCATGGGTGCGGTGCACGCGATGAGCGTCCAATCGGGCGATTACCAAATTACTACAGTGGGCGAAGTACCGGCCGCCACCGTTGCCTTCATCGGCGGATCGGTTTCGCCGATAAAGTGAACTTTGCGGCTGTGGCATACCGGCACGGATACTGTCTTTTCTTCCTGCTGTTTCTTTCGCTGACGGCGCAAGCGGCGCCGCGTGAGTTGCCGGATTTCAGCCGGCTTGTTGTCCGGCACGGCATGGCCGTCGTCAACCTCAGCGTCACGCGGGATCCCGGCCGTGCCGGTTTTTCGCCATCGGCCGCCACGGACGATAAATCCTCCCGCCCGTTCACGCCGCGCTCCTTTGACGAAAATCCCGATCAAGCGGAGGAGAGTTCGCTGGGATCGGGTTTCATCATTTCACCCGATGGATATATTCTGACCTGCGCGCACGTGATCGAGAATGCACGGGAGATCCAGGTGCGACTGGCCGACCGGCGCGAACTCAGCGCACGTCTGGTGGGAGCGGACCGCCGCAGCGACGTGGCCCTGCTCAAAATCGATGCATCTGCACTGCCTACGGTGGTCATCGGCGATGCGAATAAACTTCAGGTCGGCGAGTGGGTATTGGCCATCGGCTCGCCTTTCGGTTTCGACAGTTCCGCGACCGCAGGCATTGTCTCCGCCAAAGGACGGACGCTGCCGAACGAAAATTATGTTTCGTTCATCCAGACGGATGTGCCCATAAATCCCGGCAATTCCGGAGGACCTCTGTTCAATCTCAAAGGCGAAGTGGTTGGTGTGAATTCGCAAATTTACAGCGGCACCGGTGGCTTCATGGGGGTATCGTTCGCTATTCCGATCGATGCCGCCATCACGATCGGCGCGCAGCTTAAAAGCGAAGGTCGGGTACGGCGTGGTTGGATCGGGGTAAGTCTGCAGGAGGTATCGCGTGCGCTGGCCAGTGCCTATGGCCTGAACCAGCCGCGTGGCGCCTTGATTGCGGATATTCTGCCTGGCAGCCCGGCGGCAAAATCCGATCTACGCACGGGCGATATCGTCCTGGAGTACGAAGGCCGAGCGATTGACCGGTCCACGGACCTGCCGCCCCAGGTGGGCCTAACGATGCCCGGTACTCGCGCGCATCTTGGCGTGTTCCGCCGCGATGGCGGCCCGCGAAAGTTGATCGTCGCCGTCGGTGAGCTTAAGGAAGAAGTCGCCGCCAAGCCGGCGCCCAAGCGCAATGACGTCGAAAAGCATTCGCGATACGGACTCGCTTTGAGCGAAATGTCGGCCTCGCTGAAGAAAAATCTTGAAATTGATAATGGCGTCAGCATTATCGGTGTCGAGGATGGTCAGGCGCGCAACGCCGGTTTGCGTCCCGGGGATGTCATACTGGAAGTGGACGGCAAACGCGTCAGCGATATTGCCACCTTCCATCGACTTCTCGAACACGCTTCCCCGGATCGGCCCGTGGTATTGCGAGTAAGGCGCGGCATGACGACGCTGTTTTTGGCGATTATTGCCGTGGAACCCGCTTGAACTTGCCTGAGGGGTTGTGACTCTCATGTCGGCACTGTCATTAAATATTTATGCCAACCCTGAAATAAGGTATGCTTGGCCGCGCGGGGCGTTTGCAAACAGACCATGGCCCTGAAGCCCATTAGACAGAAACCAGGAAACCAGGCGCCTCGGGCGCCTTTTTCGTATCCATGACACAGGCGGTTTCCGCCGGCGCCATTTCGACGGGAGCATCGCACCATTTGCGAATGACAAGACGAACGCAGCGGGGCAACTGCTCTTATGTCAGGACGAGCGCAGCAGGGCTACATTTATGAGCAGTTGGAACCAGGAACTGATCCGGAATTTCTCGATTATCGCGCATATCGACCACGGCAAATCCACGCTTGCGGACCGCTTCATCCAGGTCTGCGGGGGACTGGAGGCGCGCGAGATGCAGGAACAGGTGCTGGACTCGATGGATCTCGAGCGCGAGCGCGGTATCACCATAAAGGCTCAAAGTGTTGCGCTCGACTACCGTGCGCGCGACGGTCAGACATACCGCCTGAACATGATCGACACGCCGGGGCACGTGGACTTCTCCTATGAAGTATCGCGTTCGCTGACCGCCTGCGAAGGCGCGTTGCTGGTGGTGGATGCATCGCAGGGCGTGCAAGCTCAGACCGTGGCCAATTGTTACACCGCCTCCGAACTGAATCTGGAAATTCTGCCGGTCCTGAACAAGATCGACCTTCCCTCCGCCGACCCGCAACGGGCAATCCAGGAGATTGAAGACATCATCGGCATTCATGCCCAGGAAGCCGTCCGCGCAAGCGCGAAGACCGGCGAAGGCGTGCCGGAAATACTGGAGGCGATCGTCCGGCATATCCCGGCGCCGAAGGGCGACGCCAACGCACCACTCAAGGCACTGATCATCGATTCCTGGTTTGACAATTATCTCGGGACGGTTTCGCTGGTGCGTGTCATGGACGGACGCCTGAAACCCCGTGAAAAGATACGACTCATGGCCACCGGGCGCGATTACGTGACCGAACAGATCGGCATTTTCACGCCCAAGCGAAAACCCGTTCCGGAGCTGGGGCCGGGCGAGGTGGGCTATGTCATGGCCGGCATCAAGGACGTGCGCAGCGCGCGCGTCGGCGACACAATCACGCATGTCGATCGTCCCGCTGGCAAACCGCTCCCCGGTTTCAAGGAAATCAAGCCGCGTGTGTTCGCCGGTTTGTATCCGGTTGAATCCTCCGAGTATGAGGCGTTCCGCGACGCACTCGCGAAACTGCAACTCAATGATGCCTCTCTGCATTACGAACCGGAAACCTCACAGGCCCTCGGTTTCGGTTTCCGCTGCGGTTTTCTGGGCATGCTGCACATGGAGATCATTCAGGAGCGACTGGAGCGCGAATACGGACTGAATCTCATCACAACTGCGCCGACCGTAGTATACGAAGTGGTGACGGCGAATGAAGTGCTGCTTGTCGAGAATCCGGCGAAAATGCCGGACCCGTCCAGAATCGTCGATTTACGCGAGCCCATCATTCGCGCCACAATCCTCGTGCCGCAGGAATATGTCGGTAACGTCATCGGACTATGCGTGGAAAAGCGCGGCATTCAGAAGGACATGACCTATCACGGCCGTCAGGCCATGCTGATCTACGAATTGCCGCTTAACGAAGTCGTGCTCGATTTTTTCGATCGGCTCAAGTCGGTGAGCCGCGGATATGCCTCGCTCGACTACGATTTTCTGGAGTTTCGCGTCTCCGACCTGTGTAAACTTGACGTGTTGATCAATGGCGATAAAGTGGACGCACTCTCGGTGATCGTACATCGTGAACGTAGCCTGCACCGCGGACGGGAACTGGCGAAAAAACTGCGCGAGCTGATCCCGAGGCAAATGTTCGACGTTGCCATTCAGGCGGCCATCGGTTCCAAGATCATCGCGCGTGAAACGGTCAAGGCCTTGCGCAAGAATGTCACGGCCAAATGCTATGGCGGCGACGCCACGCGCAAGCGCAAACTGCTGGAAAAACAGAAAGAGGGTAAGAAACGCATGAAACAATTGGGCACCGTGGAAATTCCGCAGGAGGCGTTTCTCGCCGTACTGCGCGTGGACGAGAAATAACGTCATGGACTTCGCATTAATCATGTTGCTGATTCTGGTCGGAACCGGCGCAATCTGGGGGCTCGATCGATTGCTGCTGTCGGAGAACCGGGAACGCAAGGCCAAGGAGCTTTCCCAGGCGGGGAAGGACAAGGAAGCGGCCCGGGTGCGGCAGGAGCCCGCATATGTCGAGTATGCGCGCGCCTTTTTCCCGGTTATTCTGATCGTGTTCCTGATCCGCTCGTTTCTGGTAGAGCCGTTCCGTATTCCTTCCGGCTCGATGCTTCCCAGCCTTTATATCGGCGATTTCATCCTGGTGAACAAGTTTACCTATGGCGTGCGGCTACCCGTGATAAACAATAAGATCATGGATTTCAGCCATCCAAAGCGGGGTGAAGTGATGGTGTTTCGTTTTCCAGGCAATCCATCCATCAACTACATCAAGCGCGTGGTTGGCATTCCTGGCGACCATATCCTATATAAAGATAAGAAGCTGTATATCAATGGTGCGCCCATGGACCAATCCGATGGCCGACCTTACTTTTTTGCGTCGGGCAGCGATGCCCAGGGAGAAGCCTTGAGGATCAAGGAGAATCTCGATGGAGTGACGCATGACATCCTGACGACCAACCGTTCGGACATGCCGCTGCCCGAGATTGTGGTGCCGGAAGGCCAGTATTTCGTCATGGGCGACAACCGCGATCACAGTAACGATAGTCGTTACTGGGGCTTCGTGCCGGATCAGAATCTGGTAGGCAAGGCGTTCCTGATCTGGTTCAGTTGGGACATGACCGACCAGGGCAGGATGTTCTGGCAGCGTATTGTCTGGGATCGTATTGGTCATTCGATCAATTGACACTGATATTCAACCGGTATTGTTAAGGAGACTGTGATGCAAAATCCGAAACGCCAGGCAGGCATGACCATGTGGGGCATGTTGTTTGTGCTAGGCACGCTGGCTTTTACCCTTTTTTTGTTCTTCAAACTGCTTCCACCCTACCTGAACGACTTCAAGATACAAGGCGCGCTCGATAGCCTGGCCCGTCAACCTGATGCTGGCAGCATGACAGTACCTGAGATGACGGAAGCAATTCGTAAGCGCCTCGAAATCGACAGCGCAGATGAACTCTTCGATCTAAGTAAAATAATGACTGTCGAGTCGCGCGGAAAGATGAAGAAAATCCGGATTAATTACGAGTCAGTCGTACCGATGGCGTTCAATGTTTCCGCGTTGATAAACTTCGATCATGCTATCGAGGTACGTGGCCCTGAATAAGACGCTCGTCGAGTTTGGCCGTCGACTGACCTACACCTTCCAACGGCCCGAACTGCTCGAGCAGGCTTTAACACATCGCAGCAAAGGCGCAACCAATTATGAGCGCCTCGAATTCCTGGGCGACAGCATCCTTGGGTTCACAATTTCTTCCGAGCTCTACAACCGCTATCCGGGCCTCTATGAAGGAGAGCTGACGCGGTTGCGCGCCAGTCTGGTCAACAAAAACACATTGGCGGCACTGGCGCGCGATATCGGGATTGGAAATTATCTGCGATTGGGAGAAGGAGAGCTCAAAAGCGGGGGTTATGACCGCGACTCAATCCTGGCGGATTCACTCGAGGCGGTGTTCGGCGCCATCTGCAAGGACAGTTCGGTGGACGAAGTGATGCGAGTCATCCTGCATCTCTACCGCGAGCGGCTGGAGGGCCTCGATCCGCATTCGGTCCCCAAGGATCCCAAAACCCAATTACAGGAACATTTGCAAAAGCAGGCCTTGCCCACGCCTACCTATGTCGTGCGTGAGATTACCGGCGAACCGCACAACCAGAACTTCGTGGTGGAGTGCCAGGTAACCGGGCTCGATACTCCTGTGCGAGGCCAGGGCAGCAGCCGGCGCCACGCCGAGCAGGAAGCCGCCGCGAGGGCGCTCGACCTGCTTTCCCGTCTCTGATGCTCGAGCCCATTATGCGCTGCGGACTCGTGACTCTTGCCGGGCGCCCCAACGTCGGAAAATCCACGCTCTTGAACCGTCTGGTCGGCCAGAAGATCAGTATTACCTCGGCGCGCGCCCAGACTACCCGCCACCGCCTGCTGGGTATCAAGACCACCGAGCATGCCCAGGCAATCTATGTGGATACGCCCGGTCTGCACAAGGATAATAAAGGCATGATGAACCGACACCTGAACCGTGTGGCCGGGGCAAGCCTGCAAGGCGTGGATTGCATCGTCCTGCTGATCGCGGCGAGCGGATGGACTAAAGAGGACGAGTACCCGTTGCAGATGTTGGCCAAACAGGATATTCCGGTGATTCTCGCGATCAACAAGCTGGACCAACTCAAGGATCGCGGCCGCCTGCTGCCGCTGATGGAACAATCGGGTCGCAGGATGGTGTTTGCCGATATCGTTCCGGTTTCCGCGCGCACGGGTGCCAATGTGGACGATTTGGAAAAAACCATTCTCAAATATCTGCCGGAACAGCCGCCGTTGTACCCGGCGGATCAGATCACGGACCGCGGAGATCGCTTTCTCGCGGCGGAGCTTGTCCGCGAACAGATATTTCGCAGCTTCCAGCAGGAAGTGCCCTATGCCACGGCGGTCAGCATCGAAAAATTCAAGCGCGCCAAAGGCGCGCTGCACGTTGAGGCAACGATCTGGGTGGAGAAGGAGGGGCAGAAACCTATCCTGATTGGAAAAAATGGCCAGCGTCTCAAGGCCGTCGGGAGCCGCGCGCGTCTGGCGATGCAAAAACTTTTCGCCACGAAGGTTCATCTTAATCTATGGGTGAAAGTCCGCGAGGGCTGGTCCGATAATGAGAAATTGTTGCGTAGTCTGGGTTACACTGACGAGAACTGATCGATGCGCATTCATCAACAACCCGCCTATGTTCTGCATCACCGCGACTACAGCGAGACGAGCTTGCTGCTTGAAGTATTCACGGCGCACCACGGGCGTATCGGGTTGATCGCCAAGGGTGCGCGTCGCGCGAGCAGTCGCATGCGCGGTATCCTCAAGCCCTTCCAGCGCCTGCTGATCGGCTGGAGCGGAAAGGGTGAGCTCGCGGTACTCACCGGCGCCGAACAGGATGGCCCCGATACCGCGCTCAACGCTCAGGCATTGTATTGTGGTTTCTACATGAACGAAGTGTTATTGCGCTTGCTGCACCGCCATGATCCTCATGATGCGTTATTCGAGGCATACCAGGATGCATTGCAGCGCCTGCACCGGGACGCTACCAATGAGGCAGTATTGCGTATTTTCGAAAAGCATCTGCTGCGCGAGCTGGGATACGGTCTGGTGCTGGATCGCGATGTTGCCGACAACGCTCCCATTGAGGCACAAGCCATCTATGATTACACCGTTGATCGCGGCCCCCGGCGCCTGATACACCCCGAGCTGAACCGCCCGACGGAAGGGATTCGGATACGTGGAGCAAGTCTGATTGCCCTGATGCAGGAATCGCTAGGCGACCCGGTCGCCTTGCGCGATGCCAAGGCGCTGATGCGCGCGGCATTGGTGCGGCACCTGGGTGACCAGCCGCTGCACAGCCGCAAGCTGTTCCGCCGTGTTGTCGTGACACCTGCCGTGGAAACTATCGTGGAGACGAGCATTGATAAAGCTGGGTGTTAATATCGACCATGTAGCCACCCTGCGCCAGGCGCGCGGGACGCGTTATCCCGACCCCATCCAGGCGGCCCGCGAGGCCGAGCAGGCCGGCGCCGACTCCATCACGCTGCATCTGCGTGAAGACCGCCGACACATCCAGGACCGGGACGTCGAGATATTGCGTCAACTTCTTCAAACCCGCATGAATCTCGAAATGGCGGTGACCGACGATATCGTGGCGTTTGCCTGCCGCATTCGCCCGCAAGACTGCTGCCTTGTCCCGGAGCGGCGTCAGGAGCTGACCACCGAAGGCGGCCTGGATGTGGTCGGTGGGTTCAAGAAAATCACCGCCAGCTGTGTTCGGCTGGCGGATGCCGGTGTGCGAGTATCCCTGTTCGTCGATGCCGACCCGGATCAGCTCGAGGCGGCGGCCAAAACCGGTGCACCGGCAATTGAAATTCATACGGGTCGGTATGCGGATGCCGAAACCGATGAGGCCCGGCGGCAGGAACTGGTGCGCATCGAGCAAGCGGTGCAGCAGGGGTTGGCACTCAAATTGCTGGTGAACGCCGGCCACGGCCTGAACTATCACAATGTCCAGGCGATCGCCGCCATACCTGGAATCTCGGATCTCAACATTGGACATGCCATCATCGCGCGCGCTCTGTTTACCGGCATGCAAGAAGCCGTGCGCGAGATGAAGCGACTGATGAATGAGGTGGCGACATGAGCAGCGAGCCGGACGCCCGCCGAGCGTGGAGCAGGGGCCCCACGAAGTGGGGATGCGACCGCGAGGCGGGAAGTAGCTCGCCGCGTTCATGGCGGTCGTCATTGTCGCCTACGCTGCCCGATCCCGCTGGTGCAGGTCCCTCGGGCAGCGCTCCGGCGAGCACCCGCGTAGCGGGAACGCGAGCGTCCGCGAATGTCGCTGGTCGCCGATGGCATGGTGTGTTGGTCTTGTTCGGCCTCACGGAGGCGACGGGCATGAGCCGCGGCCGACGGTTTGGCGTGGAGTTTTTCTCGGGACGTACGGAAGCGTCGCCATGATCTACGGTATAGGCACAGACATCGTGCGCATTGGGCGCATACGGGATGATCTCGTTCGCTTCGGAGATCGATTTGCCGAGCGAATCCTGACAGCGAATGAGCTACTCGAATTTCATCAGAACGCCAACAAGGGGAACTTTCTGGCGCGCCGTTTCGCCGCCAAGGAAGCCGCGGTAAAGGCCATGGGCACCGGGTTTAGCAACGGCGTGATAATGCACGACATCGAAGTGACCCATGACGAGCAGGGCAAGCCCATGCTGGTGTTCCACGGGCGTGCACGCGAGTTCATGCAGGAAAGAAGCGTTGTGGTGGCCCACATCAGTCTCGCGGATGAACAGGATCATGCCGTGGCGTTCGTCACGCTCGAAACCGCATAAGATATCATTCTGCGGAGCGTTACCGGCTAGACATTTAGTCGCAGCGGCTCGCCTAGGCGCCTCGCGGAAGTAGTGAAAGACGAGCCAGTGGTCGATCTGAAAGCGATTCGCGCCGGGTATTTGATTTCCTTACCACGTGTTCCATGACAAAATAGCTGCGGCACCTACATGGCTGCATGAGAGAGACTGTATGGGAGACGAGATCATTCAGCTTGGCTTTAAAGCGATCGAGGTCTGGCCAAAAGGACAGAAAGCGGAAATATGCGGCGATCCTACTATCCGCATGACCACCTTTACCGATACGCAGGAATATCATCCGCGATTTATCGCCAAAATCCTTGAGTTCGAGGAGAACCACCGGCTGCGTAAACGTTATTTTCGTGGCACGGGAGGAACAAAGATACTCAGCCTCGGGCAGTGGGTCAGCCCGGAGGTCGAATTGATCAACGCGCGCGCCATGTCACTGTTCAAACGCGTGCTGGAGTGCAATCAGGCGGTGGTGGATCTCAGCTGGGCCAATGTCTATCGCTCAGGCGATTACTGCATGCCGAGCAGCCAGCTGCGTTCGACGGCAAGCGTAGTGTATTGTCTCGATCCCGGTGATGAGGATCCGGAAGATACGCACAGTGGCCGTTTCTGTTTTGTGGATCCGCGCCTTCACAACTGTTGTCAGGAACAGGATGGCTGCATGACCGCGCCTTTTCTGCCTGGCATGACGGCCGGCACCATGATCATTTTTCCGAGCCAGCTGGTGCACGCCGTCAATCCCTACACCGGGAAACGCCCGCGTATCACGCTATCGTGGAACATCAACAAGGATGCACTCCCGGGTTCACCGCTGCTGGTGAACCCGGAACCGGGCGCCTAAGTCATCAAGCATTCAAGCCGTTGCCCGTTTCGGAACGCTTACATGCGCGCGCTCCGTAATAATATTGGCGTGCGTGACAGGTGATCTGTGCTTGTTACGTTGGAGATATTTGATGGAACCGGTAGTATTTGCGAGGGTCTCGACATTCGGCGTGGAGTTGGTTTTCCGGATAGCCCTGCCGAATGCAATGGCGGCGAAAAATCCAGTTACGGTCCACACCAGCAATATAATCAGAAATGTCTCGGTTCCCATTCAAAACCTCCGTGTAGGTGAGTGCTTTTTACAGAATTCCCTAGATCATCTTCGATATCAATCGTTTTTGGGCCTTTTCCATATCAACGGCATCAAAATGCTGACAGACGGTTAGGATGTTTGAAGAATGGAATGCGGTACTGTCAACGGATGGGAAATGTACGAGGGGTTATGTATCTGATTGACCGTGTTCTACGACGTGCGCACTTTCGTTTGCGATACGTGCAGTGACGATGAGATGTTTAGAAACTATTCGATGGCGCCTCCGGATGACGCAGAGGGTTCCTGATCCGAGAAAGTATCAGTGACGCGGATCGCCTTACCTAATCCTATAGCGGCCAATAGTCCGACAACCGCCCATACCAAAATAATGACAACAAACAAACTGCCGCTCATACCTTAACCTCCATGTTAGGGTTAGTAACTTACAATAGAATTCCCTAAATCAGCCATAATTGCAACTGCTCCGGAACTTTTCTGGCGCTTCCGCCGTAACCACAGTAAACGCAAAATTAGCACCGATTAGCTACGGCACCTTGACCAAGATCAAAACAAAAAAAAACCGCTGCCGTGGGGCGTTAACATTGAGAACTGGCAGTTAAATAACGGTTGAGTTGCGCAATCAACATTTCAAACAGCCACGACCTGTGCCACGATTACCACACTGTTGTCGAGCAACAACAGGATAAAATCATTATTTATGAAATTTCACAGCACGGACGCGAATGCTGCAACAAAAATGTTTAACCGGACGGTAGCACGAAGGGTACACGCCATGCGCATTGTAGTAAGGATCAATGCGCAGCCAGCCCGTGACGATATTGTCATTGATGCTGACGATGACAATGGCGTCCGCCCCGATTCCCTGGACCTTGCGCACGAGACGGCCATGGCGAAGGTTTTTTGCAGATGCACCGGACGGTCGAGCAGGATTTCAACATTGGCCGTCGGCGGGAAGCTGTCGGTCTCGTTCAGTATTTCCGCCTGCGGTCCGGCACGGCTCGCAAGAATTCGCAACAACACGAAAATCGATGCGGCCCGGAATGTCATTCGGGAAAATTTACGGGACGCAGGATTAAAAAGTACTGAATATACAGTTATGCTCAATTCGCTTGTTCCGCCGCCTTGTCGAAGGCGGATTGCGCGCCCGGATAGTCACCGCGCTTCAAGCGTGCCTGCCCGATGATGCGCCAGTTTTCAGCACGCAAGGTTTTATTGTCGCCCGCCCAGCCGTTCGACCTCGCCGCCAGACCCTCAGCCTGCTGATACTGTCCCTGTTGCAGACGCAGCTTGGCCAGTTCGTGCCACAAGGCCGGGTTGCGCGGCTCGATCCGCAGCGCGCGCTCGAAGGATGCCGCGGCCGCGTCGATCTTCCCGTTGGCGGCGTCCGCCCGGCCTGCATCCGCCAGCGCGATCACGGCGTTGTTGTCCGATACCGGAAGCGATTCCGCCTCGCGCGTCGGCAATCCGGCGCAACCGGCTATCGAAATCGCAATCACGAACAATAATCCGGCGAAAGAATGTCTCGTCATTCAAACAACCTTTTGAACCAGTTTTTGATGGACTGTCCCTGCAAAGCGGCGGCGCAGGGCGCGGTTTCCACCGGGGCCGAACCGTTTATGAATGGGAGTGACACCGCGCCCTGACAGTTATCGTCGGCGCGACGGCCGGTGGCGGAATCGACCCAGACCATCTCGACGTTATCCGGCTGCGGCGGTTCCAGCGGCTCGGGATCGAGTTTTGCCATCATATCACCCCAGACAGTCATGGCACCGCTGGCGCCGGTCATGTTGATCGGCTGATTATCGTCACGCCCGATCCAGACCACGGCCAGACGATCGCCGGTATATCCCGCGAACCAACTGTCGCGCAGATCGTTGGTGGTGCCGGTCTTTCCGGCAACATGGATATCCGGCGACAGAAACTTGTTCAAATCGTTGGCGGTGCCTTCGCGCACCACGCCCTGAAGCGCGCTGGTGATGAGATAGGCTGGTCCCGGCTCGATCACCTGCTCGATCGATAGGGGATAACGCTGCAACGGTTGGCCCTCCGCGGTCAGGACTTCGCGAATCGCGCGCAGCGGCACGCGGAAGCCTCCGCTGGCGATGGATTGATACAGCTGCGTGACTTCCAGCGGGCTCAGGCCATCGGCTCCCAGCAGGCTCGAGGCGTAGGTGTTCAAATCGCGCTCAACGCCGAGACGGCGCACGTTGTCCATGACCGTGCGCACGCCCAGCGACAAACCGAGGCGGACCGACGAGACATTATAGGAGTTGGCTAGCGCGAGGCGCAGTGGTACCTGGCCGTGGAATGCCTTGTCGTAGTTGTGCGGCTCCCAGTCGGCGGCGCCGCGTTCACGCCATACGAGCGGGCTGTCGTCGAGTAGCGTCGCGAGAGTGTAGGCATCCGGGCGCTCGAGCGCGGTGAGATAAATCACCGGCTTGATGAGCGAACCGACCGGACGCTCGGTATCGAGCGCGCGGTTGAATCCCTCGTAGCGCGTGTTGCGTCCGCCGACCAGGACCTGGATCTCGCCATTTTGCGTGTTACTGACGACAACCGCGCCTTCAAGCGCTTGCGGCGGGATGCGGCGGGCCTTTTCCAGCTGTGTCAGGCGGGTGGTGAGGGCGCGCTCGGCGGCGAATTGCGCCAATGGATCGAGCGAGGTGAATATCTGCAAACCCTCCGAGCGCAGGTCCTCCTCGCGGTAGTCGCGCCGTAACTGGCGGTGGACCAGCTCCACGAACGCCGGGTAAAGGGAGGTCCCGCCCGGTGCCTGTTCGACCACGCCCAGACCCGTCGCCCTGGCGGTTGCATATTGCTGCTGGGTGATCGCCTGCTGTTGCAGCATCTCCTGGAGCACCAAATTGCGCCGCGACAGGGCGCGGGCCGGATGCCTGCGCGGGTCATAATAGGATGGCCCCTTGACCAGCCCGACCAGCAGCGCCGCCTGCGGCAGGTCGAGCTGCGACAGCGCGCGGTTGAAATAAAAATGGCTGGCAAGCCCGAATCCATGGATCGCGCGGTTACCGTCTTGTCCGAGATAAATCTCGTTCGCGTAGGCCTCGAGTATTTCGTCCTTGGAGTAGTGCATTTCCAGAAGCTGGGCCATGATCATTTCCGTGAACTTGCGGCGCAGGGTGCGTTCGGGCGTCAGGAAAAAATTCTTTACCAATTGTTGGGTCAAGGTACTGCCGCCCTGCAGGCCGGCGTTTCGTAATGTTGTCACCAGCGCGCGCGCCACGCCGCGGGGATCAACGCCATGATGGGTATAGAATTGCCGGTCTTCGACCGAAATCAGGCCCTTGATCAGCAGCGGCGGCATCTCGTTCAATTTCACCAGCACACGATCCTCGTTGTGCGCTGGATAAATGCCGCCGATCAGCAGGGGATCGAGCCGCGCAAGCGTGACCGGTTTTTCTGTCTTGAGGTCAGTCAGGCTTCGTAAATGACTGCCATCGAAATCAGCGCGCAGTTGCAGAGCAGCCTGTGCGCCATCCCAGAATACAAACGGTCGCGTGGCGATGGTAAATTCGTTGCGCTGCTGCCGGAAACTGCCCGGATCGAGTTGGCCGCCTGCGTCGTGATAACCAAGCATGGCCAGTTCGGTGCCCAATTGTTCCGGGCGCAGTTTAAGTCCCGGATAAAGCTCGAGGGGCCGTGCGTAGACCCGCGCCGGCAGTGCCCAGCGCTTGCCCTCGAATTGGACGCGTACCGTGATGTCGAGATAAAGCATAAAACCCGACAGCATCAGCAACAGCGACAACAAGGCAAGCCGTAGGCGCTTGCGCGTGACAAAATGGCGAAGTTTTTCGAACAACGGACTTTCCATCGGATACCTGCGGGAAACGTATCTGGCGAGTGAACTCGGCGAAAAATGAGACCGGATTATACCGGAGAATTCAATGTTCCGGCCGGCACCGTGTTCGGGTCGACGATGACTTTCATTACCATCATATCTGTGCGGAAAAACAGGTGAAATACAGACTAAATATCAGACATGGGAAACACGCGTGCGACCAGTTGCTGGCGCGGTATTTTGATTTCAATCAAAGTAAGACGGCTGTGTTTTGTGGTTTCCTGACTGCTTGGGAGAGGCGTTTGAGAACGTGGTATCGAAACGTTTTTGTGGAAATTGCCGGAAGTGGCATAACATTGCCTGACCCGCGACACCGGGCCCCTAACCCAAGGGAGAAAGCAAACCATGTGTTTAGCGATACCGGCAAAGGTTGTACAAAAGCTGGAAAACGATCAGGCGCTGGTGGAAGTCGGCGGAGTCCGCAACCAGATTTCACTGATGCTGGTTGAGGACGTGACCGTCGGCGATTACGTGATTGTCCACGTTGGTTTTGCCATCGCCCGGCTGAATGCCGACGAGGCCGCAAAGTCGCTGGCCCTGTTTGACGAAATCGCCCGCCAACTCGAAGAAAACTCACATGAAGTACATTAGTGAATTTCGCGACAAACGGATCGCCACGGCACTTGCCACCGCACTGACCGCCGAAGCCAATCCCGCGCGCGATTACAGCCTGATGGAATTCTGCGGCGGCCACACGCATGCAATTTTCCGTTACGGTATCCAGGATTTGCTTCCCCCCAACGTGCATCTGGTGCACGGGCCCGGCTGCCCGGTGTGTGTCCTGCCTATCGGACGTCTCGACATGGCGATTGAACTTGCCGATAACCCGGATGTGATTCTGTGCAGTTATGGCGACATGCTGCGTGTCCCGGGCTCACGCAAGCGCAGTTTGCTTAAATCCCGCGCACAAGGACGGGACGTGCGCATGGTGTATTCCTGTGCCGAGACCATTCGTATCGCACAGGACAATCCCGACAAGGAAGTCGTTTTCTTCGCCATTGGATTTGAAACCACCACGCCGCCGACGGCGGTGGCGATTCAACAGGCGGATAGGCTGGGACTAAAGAACTTCAGTGTGTTCTGCAATCACGTGCTCACGCCCTCGGCGATTCAGAACATTCTGGATTCTCCGGATGTACGCAAGCTTGGCACCGTGCGCGTGGATGGTTTCATCGGCCCGTCGCACGTAAGCACGATTATCGGCAGCCGCCCCTACGATTTTTTTGCCGAGGAATACCAGCGTCCGGTGGTGATTGCCGGTTTCGAACCGCTCGACGTGCTGCAATCCATTGGGATGCTGGTGCGCCAGCTGAACGAAGGGCGAGCTGAAGTGGAAAATCAGTTTTCCCGCGGCGTCAGCCCTCATGGCAATCTCAAGGCGCAAGCCATGGTCGCGGAGGTCTTCGAATTGCGTCGCGCATTTGAATGGCGTGGACTGGGCGTTGTACCGTACAGTGGCTTGTGGATTAAAAAACGCTATGCGTTATTCGATGCCGAAGCCCGATTTTCCCTGACGCAAAAAACGGCGCACGAGAACAAGGCATGCGAATGCGGCGCCATCCTGCGCGGCGTGAAGAAACCCACTGATTGCAGGATTTTTGGAACGGTTTGCACGCCACAAAATCCGATTGGTTCGTGCATGGTGTCATCGGAGGGGGCCTGTGCCGCTTATTACAAGTACCGGCGCCACGGCACAACTGTTGACGATAAACCGATGGTGGAAAAAACTTCTGAACCGGACGTCGCAATGGGTGAATAAGACGTGCGCATCCTGTTTCTTACCCACAGCTTCAATAGTCTCACACAGCGGCTCTATGTCGAATTAACGCAGCGGGGTCATGATGTTTCGATCGAATTCGACATCAATGATGCCGTTACGCTCGAGGCCGTGCAGCTTTTCCGTCCTGATTTGATCGTCGCGCCGTATTTGCGGCGCGCCATACCGGATGCGATCTGGCGGCGACACTTGTGTCTCGTGGTGCATCCGGGCATCAAAGGTGACCGCGGTCCGTCGGCGCTTGACTGGGCAATTCTGAACGGTGAGGGGGAGTGGGGCGTGACCGTGTTGCAGGCCGATGCCGAAATGGACGCCGGCCCGGTGTGGGCGTCGGTGAATTTCCCGATGCGCGCGGCACGCAAAAGCAGTCTGTATCGCAACGAGGTCACCGAGGCGGCAGTCACGGTGGTTTTGCAGGCGATCGACCGGTTTGAAAACGGCAAATTCATTCCAGAACAACTAAATGAAAGTTGCTCCGAAACACGCGGTAAATGGCGGCCACTGGTGAAGCCGTCCGATCGACGCATTGATTGGCTGATAGACGACACCCAAACCGTCTTGCGAAAAATTCACTCGGCCGATGGCTTTCCCGGTATCGAAGACGCGCTGCTCGGCGTGGCCTGTCAGCTCTACGATGCATGTGAAGAGGATACCCTGCATGGCGCACCTGGCGAGATCATTGCGCGACGACACGGCGCTGTATGCCGCGCCACCCGCGATGGTGCGGTATGGATCGGTCACGTAAAAAAAATCGTGCCTGGCGAGAAGACGTTCAAATTGCCCGCAACCCTGGTTCTGCATGACCGCCTTGGCGAGATTCCGGAATCGACGCTGGCGTTCGATGTCCCTCCGGCATGCCATACCTACAAGGATATCTGGTATGGGGAAAAGGCGGGGGTGGGGTACCTGCATTTCGATTTTTACAATGGTGCCATGAACGCCGAACAGTGCCAGCGCCTGCGCGAGGCGTATCTCCAGGCCTGCCGGAGACCTACGCGGGTGATCGTTCTGATGGGCGGGCCAGACTTCTGGTCAAACGGGATTCATCTCAACTGCATCGAAGCCGCTGACAGTCCGGCGGACGAGTCCTGGCGCAATATCAATGCGATGGACGATCTGGCGCAAGCCATTATCAAGACGGACTCGCATCTCACCATTGCCGCATTGCAGGGCAATACTGCCGCGGGCGGCGTATTCCTCGCGCTGGCCGCGGATCGCCTCTATGCGCGTGAAGGCGTGGTGCTGAATCCGCACTACAAGAATATGGGTAATCTCTACGGCTCCGAGTACTGGAGCTACCTGTTGCCCAAACGGATCGGAAAGAAGGGACGCGAGATCATGGAGAATCGCCTTCCGCTCGGCGCCACCGCGGCCAAACATATCGGCCTCATTGACGACTGTTTCGGCGGGAGCGTGAATGAATTCACAGCGATTATTAAGTCTGTCGCCGAAACCTTGGCCGCGGACCCGAATTTTGAGACTCAGCTCGAAGCCAGGCGCAGACAGCGAGCCAAAGACGAGACAGTCAAGCCGCTGGAGGCATACCGCATTGAAGAGCTGGATCGGATGAAACTCAATTTTTACGGTTTCGATCCCAGCTATCACGTCGCGCGTTATAACTTTGTGTTCAGGGTTCCGCATTCGTGGACGCCCTTGCATCTGGCCCGGCATCGACAACGGATCAAGAATGCCAATCCTGCCAACGCTGATGCGTCAAGCCGGTCGATCAGCGCAGCACGAAAGCCAGCGCTATCGGCAGACTGACCAATCCCGCCAGGTTACCGAGCATCACGATTGAGGCGACTTTCCCTGGCTCCTGCCGATATTGCTCAGCCACCAGATAATTCAACACCGCCGGTGGCAGCGCACTGAACACCAGCAACAGGCTCGACTGCAATGGCGTCAAGCTCAGGAAAGGTTGAACGATCACCAGCATCAACACACCGGTTGCCGGACAAATGACGGCGCCGAGCAACCCGACTCGCCACTCCCGGAAATCAATGCTGGTCAGACGCGTGCCAAGCGAAAACAGCAACAGCGGGATGGAAGCCTGACCGAGCAGGTTAACGGTTTCTCGCAGCGGTGTCGGCACTCCCCAGCGGAAAAGACTGAATACCATCCCAACCAACGTGGCAGCAACGATGGGTTGCACCAGCACCTTGCGCAGCGGGGCGCGATGATCCATGAGATAGGTGCCCAGGGTAAAATGCAGGCCATTCTCGACCAGAAACAACACCACGGCCGCGGGTAGCGCGTTTTCGCCAAAAGCAAATACCGCGAGCGGCAGGCCGATGTTCCCTGAGTTGGTGAACATCATCGGCGGCACGAACGTCCTGAACGACAATCCGGATGCCTTCGCCACCAGCAAGGCCAGCAGGCCTGAGCCCAGCACGATGGCGGCGGCACCCAGGGCGAGCCACCCGTACTCGGCCAGCTGAAAATCCTTGCCTGACAGGACATGAAATATCAGCGCCGGCAGGAGGATTGTCATGTTGATCTGGTTCGCCGACGTCATGTCCGGTTGACGCCAGCGGCTGTAAAGGTAACCGACGGCGACGATCGCAAAGATCGGAAACACGATACTGAAAAGGCGGACGATGAGCATGGCCTGAGCGCTTGCAGGGAAAGGCAGATTATGCGGAATCGATGCGCCTTCTCACAAGGTCGGCATTCTGCAATCGATCAATGATTGCATGAAAATGTCTTCCCTGTATCTTATTTCGTTCGCCAAGCAATAAGGAGCAGAGCAATGCCGGAAAACAGCATGGTGGTTGAAAAGGCAGGGTTAACACTGGCTGCCGCCAAGAAAATCGTCGCTGCCGCGGAGGCCGAAGCGCTGAAACATGCCTGGCCGGTGGTTATTGCGGTTGTCGATGATGGCGGCAACCTGATCTGTCTGCAGCGTCTCGATAACGCCCAGTTCGGCAGCGTGGAGATCGCCATCCGTAAAGCCAGGGCGGCGGTGGCATTCAAGCGGCCTACCAAGGTATGGGAGGAACTCTTGGCGAGTGGACAGCATAGAGTTCTGGGTTTGCCGGGCGTATTGTCATCGGAAGGCGGCGTGCCGCTGACATGGAAAGGCCAGATCGTTGGCGCTGTCGGCGTCAGTGGAGTGAAATCATCCGAGGATGGCCAGATCGCCCGAGCCGGCGCCTCCGTTCTCGAGTGATGAATTGATTTTTCCGGTATACCCGTTAGCGGCGGTGCTTGTTCTGCTTATGTTGCGCATAAAGAAAGCGCCAGTAATGGGCCAAAGCTTTCAAATTGGAAATCCGCAGCGAGAGCCGCCCAATGGTCCGGTGCGGATTAATGGGTTCCGATAGCAACTCCGGCCAGGCCTTCTGAATGGCACGCTGAAACAGAAGGTAGTCAGGGGCCTTCCGGAAACGCTCGTCCACGCCGAGCAGGGTAGCGAGAACCTGGCGGCAATTGTAAGGCGTAAAAATCTCGCGCCAGGCAATATCGTATTCAAGTTGGACCATGGCCAGCCAGTTGCCATAGTCCTGCTCCCACTCTAGCAGGTCGAGCAGCTTGACATGGTGCTGTTGGCTGACTTCCGCCAGCCATTCCCGAAAATGTTCGACAAGAAATGGATGCGTTGATCTATATTCAAGCCACGCCAGTAGTTCGGGCGTGAATTGTACATGGTCGGCATGCGGCAGTTTCCGACGAAATGCGCAGCGCCCCACCTCGGCACCGCTGCCCGTAAGCACGGCCTTTGTGCGGCCGAAGTGTCTGAGGATCGCTTCCGCATCGTGTCCGTAGTGGTCGTGCGCCAAGAAGACATTGCGCTTGAACTGCATGCTGAACTCGGGCGTCATGGTCGATGCGGCATGAATCACGACATGCGGTAGTCCCATCTGCTTCAGCAGCCGCGCCGGAATCTCAATATCCGGGAAATGATCGGGCATTCTTCCCTGTCGCAAAGTCATGATGCAAATGCGATCCGCCACTGCTCTCGCGGTCGCCAGCATCAGTCGACTGTCAAAGCCGGCGGTCAACGAAAGCACCAGGTCAAAACGCGCCGCCGCCGCACGGATCTGGCCGGACATCAATGTGCAGATGCGGTCGATGGCTGTTTCGGGAGTCAAGACCTCGAGGGGCGCTGACGGCCAGAAGCGATGGCTCCTCCCCGTGCTGAGGTTCAGCCAGTGATTCGGCAGCAGGTGCTTGAGGCCCTTGAACGTTGAAGCCGCGGCAGGAAACCGGGATTCGAATGTCCGGCGGAAAGTCTGCGTATCCAAATAATCCAGCGCTTGTTCATCTGGCGTGAGAGACAGCATCTCGCTGGCAATTCCCGCCTGCGACATTACCCATATGGCGCCCGTAACAACCGGATCGGTGTAAAAGGCTTGACGCAGTCCAAGGGCATCGTGGAAGAGAAATGACTCCTCCGCGCGCGTGGCGACCATCAGCCAGCGCCCGCCAAAACGATCGGTAGCCGCGATCAAGCCGTCACGGCTCGTGAAGTGATGAAGCAGCGCGCGCACGATGTCATCATTGCTCGCTTCAGGGGCGAGCGGATCCAGGACATGCCCGATCAGCGTCAGCTCACGGTCACCATCCGTCGCCTGGGTACAGGCGAGGTCGGGATGGGCGGTGAGTTTCAGTCCCCGCCCGACTGTGATTCGCTGCCAGTCGGTCAGATGTTCGGCGAACGCGGGCCCCAGGATGAACTGGTTGATATACCGGCCGCCTCCCGGTGGCAGGCGTGGGGCATCCCCTTGGTTTTCTCGGGGGCGAACAAGGTGCGCGTTGAGATTGATACCAGGCATGGCCGCTAGATGATTAGGCATTAAGTCATCGCTGTTGGGCGTCATCGTTCGGTGTTGGAGTGACGCTTTTATTATCAAAATTTAACCACAAGTATTTGATTTTCTTGCCAACCAGCACAACTTTCACACAAGTTGTTATTTTACGTATTTTAGATGGTAACCGACAGCGGCCGACTTCAGTCAGTTGCCAACACACGGAAGCGGGAGTAGGGTAATAGCCGAGGACAAACCGGTTGAGAGGCATAGCATCCGGCATATCAACGGATAAATAACCAATAACTTAAACAGGAGAAAGATACCATGCGAAATATCATTAACGGCGGTGGCGGCCAACCACCCGTCATAGGCGGAGGCGGCCAACCCGGCTCGCTTACCGGCGGTGGCGGACAGCCCAGCATCGGCGGAGGCGGCCAACCGGACGTTGTAAGCTTAAAATAATCACGACTCGCAAACTAAAAGCTTCCACGGGTTTCTGGTGGGAGCTTTTTCTTTGACCCAGGATTCGTTTGAGTTTTCGTTTTTGAGGATTTCAGTTCGCCGACCGCCTCCAACGCGCCGGGGGTTGGTTTCGGTTTCGCTCTGCATACTCCCGCCAAGTCTTGTGCCGCCAGCCCGGAACCGCAGGGCGAAGACACGGGCGGATTGACAACATAGACAGGTTGCTTGCTCTCAATGCCATGTGCGTTTTCCTTGGCGGGTCCAGATGCTAAGCGAGCGATACCATCGGCACTAAGCATCAGAAACCCAACCCCGAGAAAGACGAGAATTTTTTTCATCGCAGCTAACCAGCTGGCCGTCTTGGTAATTTTGATACGCGCAATGGGAAAGGGTACATTAGCAGAACTGCTACAACCCTTTGAAGATATTGGCTCCCCGGGACGGACTCGAACCGCCGACCCAGTGATTAACAGTCACTTGCTCTACCGACTGAGCTACCGGGGAAAAGATGAAGCCCTACTGGCTTTGCTCGTTCGTCTTGCCTTAAGACGTCGAAGGGCGCGTATGTTATGGTGGAAGTCGGGTAGGGTCAAGGCAAGCCCTAGGTGCAGTTGAGTGGATTGCGGCTGGCGTTGAGGGTCGAGACCCGCGGGCGCCCCGTTCCAAGCAGAATTACCGCCTTGGCCTTGGCAGCGCCACGGCTGTCGCAAAATGTGAAAGTTCCGTTTTGCTTCGTCGTGCCGTCGGCCTCGTAGGTGATCCACTGACCCGTTCCGGGGCCCCATGCGCCAAGGGTCAAAGACTTGATTGCGGGCGATTCCTGAACACGCAGAATGGACTCACCCGGCTCGAACCGGCCGTTGCTGTTCGGATCCGAAAACATTATCCAGCCGTCATGCCATTTTCGAGATTCCTGGCATTCAGCGCCTGTCGCGCTGGCGCAGAGCGTGATTGCCGATCGGCCCTTGATGGCCTCGCTGCGAGCAAGGCTTAGCTCTGCCATCAACTGATTGACCCCGGCCGTCAGGCGCGCATCCTGCACCAGGCTGCTCATGCCCACGGCGCTAGCCCACAGTACACTCGCCACCGCCGAAGTGATGATCAGATCGTAAAGTGAATAACCGCTCTGTCTCTGGCGAAGCCAGGAGCTTGGTAATAATGACAATGATCCGGGCAAATAACGATTCACCCCATCCATCCTGTTATTTTTGTTGACGACGCTAACCCGCGACGTTTTTTATCTTGGGCTTAGCAGTCTGTTATTTTCAAGAGTTAATAATTATGCCAACCTATATCCAGTCTGCAAGACCTGCAAAGTAAGCTTTATATCTCAAGTCTTGAGCATTAATTCGTGCCGAGCAATTGACGAATCCGATCCAGCGCTTTTTCAAGCATGTCCTTGGAAGTGGCATAGGAGAGGCGCAGGTGACCTTCGGCGCCAAAAGCGGAGCCGGGAACCAGCGCCACCTCGCCTTTATTAAGAATGTACTCGGCCATCTCGACATCGTTGCTCACGCCGGCGGTCGCGGCAATCGCCTTGCTGAAATCGGGAAATGCATAAAACGTTCCCTGCGAGGGCAGACAACGCACGCCGCGAATTTTGTTCAGGCGACTCACGACGCGATCATGCCGTTCCTTGAACGCGTGCACCATCGGCGCAATGCAGCCCTGATCGCCTTTCAGCGCCGCCTCCGCCGCAACCTGCGCGATCGACGTCGGATTGGAGGTGCTCTGCGACTGGATTTTCTTCATCGCCGCGATCAGCGATTTTGGCCCGGCGGCATAACCGATGCGCCAGCCGGTCATGGCATACACTTTCGAAACCCCGTTTAGGACAATCGTGCGTTCCTTGAGGTCGGGACAAACGTTGAGGATATTGCAGAATGGCTCATCCGACCACAGGATATGTTCGTACATGTCGTCCGTGGCGATCAGCACATGCGGATGCTTGCGCAACACTTCGCCTAATGCCGCCAGTTCCGCGCGCGTATAGACCGCTCCCGTCGGGTTCGATGGGCTGTTGATGACGAGCAGGCGCGTGTTGCGAGTGATGGTGCGATCGAGTTGTTCTGGACGAATCTTGAAGGCCTGATCGATGCCGGCCGAAATGATAACCGGACTGGCGTCCGCGAGCAGCACCATGTCGGGGTAGGATACCCAGTACGGCGCCGGGATGATAACCTCGTCACCGTTGTCGAGCAGCGCCTGTGCCAAATTGAAAAAGCTCTGCTTGCCGCCGACAGAGACGAGGATTTCCTCCGGCGTGTAATCAAGTCTGTTGTCGCGTTTGAATTTGGCGATTACCGCCTGCTTGAGCCCGGGCGTGCCGTCCACCGCGGTATATTTGGTGAAGCCGTCGCGAATGGCGCGGATCGCCGCCTCCTTGACGTGCTCCGGAGTGTCGAAATCGGGCTCGCCCGCACCGAGACTGATCACATCTTTGCCTTGGGCTTTGAGTTCCTTGGCCCGGGCATCGACAGCCAGCGTGGGGGAGGGTTTGATGCGGTTGACGCGACCTGACAGGCGGATGGTGGACAACGGTTCCTCGTGAAATCGGTATCGGAAAAACGCGGTAATATACCCGCAAGTCAGCGGAAAAACGATAGCATATGACCCAGAAGCTCGACCTACTAAGCCCTTTTCAGCCCGCGGGCGACCAACCGCAAGCCATCGCCGCGCTCATGGCTGGGCTGGGACACGGCGAGGCCTGTCAGACGCTGCTGGGCGTTACCGGCTCCGGCAAAACCTTCACGATCGCCAATGTCGTGCAACAGCTGCAGCGGCCGACACTGGTGCTGGCGCCGAACAAGACGCTGGCGGCGCAGCTTTACTCCGAATTCCGCGATTTCTTTCCGCGCAACGCCGTGGAATATTTCGTGTCGTACTACGACTACTACCAGCCCGAGGCCTACGTCCCTTCCTCGGATACGTATATAGAGAAGGACGCCTCGATCAACGAGCAGATCCAGCAAATGCGCCTCTCGGCCACCAAGGCGCTGCTCGAGCGCGAAGACTGCATCATCGTGGCCACGGTCTCGGCCATTTACGGCCTGGGCGACGTGGATGCCTACCACAGCATGATTCTGCATCTGCGCCAGGGCGCTAGCATGGACCAGCGCGCCATCCTGCAGCGGCTGACGGAGATGCAATACACACGCAACGATCTGGAACTGCGCCGCGGCACGTTCCGCGTGCGTGGGGATGTCATCGACATCTTCCCGGCGGAATCCGAACAGCTCGCCGTGCGCGTGGAGCTGTTCGGCGAGGACGTGGAAAATATTTCCGAATTCGATCCCCTCACGGGCGAAGTCGCCGGGCGCCGGGTGCGGATGACCATTTTTCCCTCGTCGCATTACGTCACGCCGCGCGAGACCATCGTGAAGGCAATCGATGAGATCAAGCAGGAGCTGCGCGAACGCCTGGAACAGTTGCGCTCCGTGGACAAGCTGGTCGAAGCGCAGCGTCTGGAACAGCGCACGCTATACGACCTCGAGATGATGCGCGAGGTGGGTTACTGCGCCGGAATCGAAAACTATTCACGTTATCTTTCCGGACGAAAAGCTGGCGAGCCGCCGCCGACTCTCATCGATTATCTACCGAAAAATGCGCTGCTCGTCGTGGACGAAAGCCACGTGACCATTCCGCAGCTTGGCGGCATGTACAAGGGCGACCGCTCACGCAAGGAAACGCTGGTCGAATATGGTTTCCGCCTGCCTTCGGCACTGGACAACCGGCCGCTGCGCTTTGACGAATTCGAACGCCTGATGCCGCAGACCATTTTCGTTTCCGCCACGCCGGGGCCGTATGAACGTGAGCGTTGTCACGGCGTTGTCGTGGACCAGATCGTGCGGCCGACCGGCCTGGTTGACCCGGAAGTGGAGATCCGTCCCGCGACGGCGCAAGTGGACGATCTGTTGTCGGAGATACGCACACGCGTCGCAGACGGTGAACGCGTGCTGGTCACCACGCTGACCAAGCGCATGGCCGAAGATCTAACCGAATACCTGCACGAGCATGATGTAAAGGTGCGCTATCTGCATTCGGATATCGAGACCATCGAGCGTTCCGAGATCATCCGCGATCTGCGCGCCGGCACCTTCGACGTGCTGGTCGGCATCAATCTGCTGCGCGAAGGGCTGGATATTCCCGAGGTGTCGCTGGTCGCCATCCTCGATGCCGACAAGGAGGGTTTCCTGCGCTCGGCACGCTCCCTGATCCAGACCATCGGACGGGCGGCACGCCATATTCACGGCAAAGCCATTCTTTACGCCGACCGGATGACGGATTCGATGCACGCGGCCATCGGCGAGACTGAGCGCCGGCGACTGAAGCAGGTCGCCTACAACAAAACTCACGGCATCACGCCCAAGGGCATCATCAAGGCGGTTAAGGAAATCATCGACGGCGTGCCGCCGACACACCCGCTGTTCGGCACAAAAGACTACGGCACAAAATCCGCCCATGCAGGACGCGAGTTCCTGCACGCCGCCGAGGAAGAAGCCGAATACGCGGCCATGGCCCCGGACGCGCTGGCCAAGCTGCTCAACAAGCTGGAAAAACAGATGTATGCCCATGCACGCAATCTCGAATTCGAGCAGGCAGCGGCGCTGCGCGACAAGCTGCACACCATCCGCTCGCGTCAGTTCGGCGTGGTTGAGGGCGGGGGCCGGAAGCGCGGATGAGAAGGGCGGTCGGATCTGTGCACGATTGATTTGTCGGGAATCAGGGTATTTTCACCAGTCAGCGTCGCATAAAACTTGTGACGCCGCGCCGAGTTGTGCTATTTTTCGCGCCTATTTTCCAGGCGCGTAGCTCAGTGGTAGAGCACCACCTTGACATGGTGGTGGTCGGTGGTTCAATCCCACTCGCGCCTACCAGATTCTCAACCCGGCACCGCCGGAAAAAAAACGATGCTGAAACCCGTTTACGCGGCCGTTCGTAGAGGTCGCCACTGACGCCAGGGTCACGCAACATGCCAGTTATCACGCTGCCGGACGGCAGCCGCCGGGAATATCCTCAACCGCTAACGGTCGCCGACATTGCCGCGAGCATCGGGCCGGGATTGGCGCGCGCTGCGCTTGCCGGCCGCGTCAACGGCAAGCTCGTGGACACCTCGTTCCGCATCGAACGAGACGCCGAAGTCGCGATCGTCACCGATAAAAGCCCGGAGGGAATGGAGATCATCCGCCACTCCACGGCGCATCTGCTGGCCCAGGCCGTCAAGGAACTGTTCCCGGAAGCCCAGGTCACGATCGGTCCGGTCATCGAGAACGGCTTTTATTACGA
>DATICK010000294.1:0-11105 GCA_035456865.1 Sulfuricaulis sp. | reverse complement strand
TGGCTGTATCTGTCGGCCACGCGCGTCCGTGATCGCATCGGAGTCTGGGGCTTGTGGAGTTTGGTAGCGCTATTGCTAGTCAGCTACGTCACAGCCACGTTCGGTGCGGCACCACCGAATGTCACCGCCATCGTCATTGCCGACATCCTCGGCACGACGCTCATGGTCGTCTGGGCATACTGGGTCGAGCGCCATCGCGAGGCCGTGCAATGAAGTGGATGCACAGCATTGAATCCGGGGTCCCGTTGTGGTTGCGCCGATGCAGCTCGTGAGAAAACCAAGCTAAAAGGTGCAGAGTGATTTATTATAATTGATCCCGATCCCATTAATTCCAACGTTAAGGAGTGAACATGACGATTTCCAGGTTTCAGCCAGCAACGCGTTTCATCGGGATGATTGCAGTTATCGTCGCCATTGCCATTACCGGTTGGCCGCACAGCGCGGAGGCCGCGCCCGCCGCGGATGCGCCGACCATGCCGGCGGTAAAAAAACCTTCCGCCCACACTGGGGCATCCCTCAAAGTGGCGGTGTCGCTGAGCCCCGCGGTGGCCAAACAAGCTGCGCCGGACGACGTGGTTTATGTTTTCGCGCGTGCCGTGAACGGCCCGCGCATGCCGTTGGCGATTGTGCGTAAACAAGTCAAGGACCTTCCCACCACCATCGTCCTGGAGGATAGCCATGACATGGGCCAAGGGTTGACATTGTCGAGCGCCCCCGAGGTGATCGTGGTGGCGCGCGTCTCCAAGTCCGGCATGGCCAACGCGCAGAATGGCGATCTCGAAGGGATGAGCAAGCCCGTCAAGAAAGGCACCAAGTCTGTTTCGATCAGCATCGCCCACGTGGTGACCGGCCAAAAAGACATGGGGGCACCTCACGGTAAATCGCAAATGTAGCTTGGCGGTCGTCTGATCTCCTTTTTCTGTTGGAGTTTGCTTTGTTCGTCCCGAGGGGGCGTTCAGATCAGTGGACAAGTCTGGAAAATTTACAGTCTTTGACAATGGCGGTAACAAATTCTGGTTGATGGTGGCGGTTCATTGCAACCGCAAATATGCACTGAACCGTAAAATTGCGTGCCGAAACCAGCAGGAATCGCGCAGGAACTCGCGCACAAGCAGCACGACGTGCTCCCCGCAGACGGGGCAGTGGATAGAGCGGTCTTACTGGCGCGGGCTCCGCAGTGATGAATAAAGCTGCCAGACCGCCGCGATTCGCCCGGTCCATCGGCTCAGTTTGCGGCGCCCCATCCAGACGAGAAACGCCACGCCGGCCGCGATGGCGAGCGGATGCGCACGCAGACGCTGGACGATCTCGATGCCGCGGTCCACGAGCGCGAGTGGCTTTTGCCAGGGTCCGATAAGGCGGCCAAGCTCCTCCCGTTGCGCTGCCGCCTGTGCCACCAGCGCCGCCCGGCGGCGCACGATTGCTGCCAGCGTGTTCATGTTTATGGAGGCGTCAGTTGATCACGGTCCTTGGCGAGTTCCGCCAGGGTCGCGGCGAACAGCCGCGGGCGCGATTTCAGCCGATGGCGCAGGGAGATGCCGGCCGCGACGCCCACCCCCAGGTACAAAAGAGCGAAGCCGCCCATCACATACAGGCGATGGGATTCCCAGAACAGCATCACCACGAGCAGTGTGAAGAGCACGACCCCCAGGTTGACGAAAAACAGCGCCACGAAGCCGAAGACGACCAGCTCCCGTAATCGTACCCGCTCCTCTTCGAACTCGGTGGCGACAATCGCTATCCGCGTCTGCACAATATCGAGCAAGGTCGCCAGCAACCGCTGCAACGACGCCAGCAAGCCTCCGGCAGGGGCTTTGGTCTCGGACTCGCTCATACTGCTAGCGGCGGCTGATCAGCATGCCGAGCAAAAATCCCACCGCCGCGGCAAGACCCACCGCCTGCCACGGGTGCTCATGCACCAGTTCATCGGTTTTGTGGGCCGCCGCCTTGGCTTTGTCGGTCAGGTCCTCTCCCACCTCGGAGAGCCGCTTCCTGGCATCCGCCAGGCTTTCCTCGACCTTGACGCGCGCGGCGGCGACCTTTTCGCCGGTCTGGCTGGCGGTCGCCTTGAGCAGCTCCTCGGTATCCGTGACCACGGCTTTGAAATCCCTCACCAGTCTTTCTTTTGCGACATCCGTCTCAGTTGTTGCATTCATGTTTGTGCTCCTTCAGGCAGGAAGACAAGTGACTTATTCAATGATTTGAGCTTGAAACTTCCCCAGTCTAATTTCGTTGATGTACGTCAACAAGTGTACCGGCCCAAGTCCTGAAATATCAGTATCATGGCCTTGCCACCAAATACTGTTTCCGCCACTGATCTTCCGTTTAAGCTACTGCGCTACTTGTAGTGGCTGGTATTAGAATCGATAAGGCCAGGCACCGTTGAACTTCCGGGTGACGGCTTTCTCGCAGATATGTTGCGGAAGCAGGCAGATCGATGCGGATCAAGTCGTTGACTTGCGTGAGTACAGGCCGCCAACGTAAAAAACCAGCGTTGTTGGCTTTATGTTAGGATTTCAACATTGATATTCATTTGATCCTCACTGGAAGCATCCTTGCTGAAGGAGTAGCTCATGAACATCGACGAACTCAAGTCAGTGGCAAGCGCCATTGTCGCGAAACAGAAAGGCGTGTTGGCGGCGGATGAAAGCAGTCCCACGATCAAGAAGCGTTTCGATTCGATCAAGGTCGAGTCCACCGAAGAAAACCGACGGCGCTACCGCGAAATACTTTTTACCACCGACGGCATCGAGCGCTATATCGGCGGCGTCATTCTGTTTGACGAAACATTGCGTCAAAGCACCCGCGACGGCACTCCTTTCGCCAAGCTGTTGTCGAGCCGGGGAATCGCCCCCGGAATTAAAGTGGACAAAGGCGCCAAGGCGCTGGCGCTGTACCCCGGCGACAAAGTCGCCGAGGGCCTGGACGGACTGCGTGATCGTCTCGCCGAATACAAACAGCTGGGCGCGAAGTTCGCGAAGTGGCGCGCGGTGATCGAGATCGACGAGCGCGATGTTCCGTCGGCGTTCGGGATTCGGGTGAATGCCCACGGGCTGGCGCGGTATGCCGCGCTGTGCCAGGAAGTGGACATCGTGCCAATCGTGGAACCGGAAGTTCTGATGGACGGCGCCCACGGCATCGAGCGCTGCGAAGCGGTAACGTCACAAGTGCTCGAAGCGGTGTTCGCCGAGCTCGACGCGCACCGCGTGGTATTCGACGGCATGTTGCTCAAGCCAAACATGGTGATCGCCGGCATGAAATGCGCGCGCCAAGCGAGCGTGCAGCAGGTGGCCGAAGCCACGATGCGTTGCCTGACCCGCTACGTGCCGGCGGCGGTTCCCGGGATCGTATTCCTGTCCGGCGGGCAGAGCGCGGAAGATGCCACCGACCACCTGAACGCCATGAACGCGATGGGCCCGCATCCGTGGCAGGTCAGTTTCTCTTACGGGCGGGCGCTGCAGGCGCCGGTGCTGGCCGCGTGGAAGGGGCAGGAAAGTAACGCGGCCGCTGCGCAGAAGGCGCTGCTGAAACGCTGTCAATTGAATGGTCTGGCGCGCGACGGAAAGTATACGCGTGCCATGGAGAAGGCTGAATAATTATTCACGGGCCGGGCGATACCACCGGCCCTTGGTCGGCGGTATCATATTTCGTTATCCGTACGGCCTTTCCCGTCTCGGACGATGAATCTCGAAGGAGGCATGACCATGGCTATCGCACTCACCCTCAAGAGATTTCTGAGCGAGCATCACGTTGACTATGATGTCGTTGTGCACCCCCGGACCCTGACCAGCATGGAGACCGCCGCGGAAGCGCATGTTCCCGGCGACCGTCTGATCAAGTGCGTGGTCATCGAAGACAATCAGGGCTATCTGATGGTGGCGCTGCCGTCCACCCACCGGCTGGATCTGGGGCAATTACATCGCCAGTTGCAGCGCAACCTCGGGCTCGCCACCGAAAGCGAACTGGTCGGGCTGTTCAAGGATTGCGAGATTGGTGCCATACCGCCGATCGGTCCCGCCTATGGGATCGAGACCGTCGTGGACGACAGCCTGCTGCTAGAGAACGACGTCTATTTCGAGGCCGGCGATCACGAGGAACTGATCCACGTCAGCGGCAAACAGTTCCACGACCTCCTCGCCGGCGCCAGGCACGGACATTTCAGTCATCACGTGTAGCGAGGAGGCGTGCCGGCGGGCACCTTCGTGCGCGCCAAATAGTATTTGGCCCGACCGAGCGCTTAGCGCCGCTGGCCAATCTCGCCCTGGTAATCGAAGGGCACCTTGCTCATCCGGTTCGCGAGGCTGAGCCCGCCGGATAAATGATAGCGCAGGCTCTGTCCCTTGCCGCTCTCGAGTCCGCGAATCTGATCGAAGATTCGGATGAGATTGCTCGTCAGTTTTATTTCCACCACGGCCTCGCCATACGCCGGCACCGTCACCGCTTGGTCGCTCACGCCGCGTCCCAGCTCGGTGTCGTTGATGTCGAGCTGGAAGTTCATTCCGGTGATGGGCAGCTCGACAGGGTTGGGGTTCTGCACGCGAATCTTCAGACCATAGCGCTGCTCAAAGAGCGTCATGTCGAGCATCCGCAAGTCCGTGAGAGTCACGTACGGGGCCTCGAGCGAATCTTGCATCGCCGCGCAGCCGCTGAGGATGACGGCTAAAAGCAAGGTGACGAGCTTCTTCATGTTCGTGTCCCGGGATTCGATGCGCGCCTGGGCACGGCGCCGTGGTCAGTAGTTTACTTCGGATCTGTTACTTGGCCCAACCCGCGCCTGGGACGACTCGCGCGTATTTTTGCCGTACATCAAGGAAGAGCAACCGCATTGTGGCGTTAACTATTGTCGATTAATCCGTAAGCGAGACAACATTTTAGAAGCTATCTAAAAAATTACACCCTGAACCTACCGGAGAGGAAACCATGTCGAAGGCAAAACGTACAACGCATCGGAGCAGCAAAGGCACCAAGCTGTATGCAGTGCGTGACAGCAGTGGCCGCTTCAAGGACATCCAGACATACAAGCGCGCACACGCAGCCGACATACGGCAGAAATCCAAGGCCGAAAAATAGCAACATCCCGGCTCCTGGTGATGGAGCCGGGGCTTTTTTCATCCGGGCCAAACGAAACCAGCCATCAGGAATCAGGCTACGGCCCCTTACACACATTGGAGATAGATCATGGCTGATACCGACATGCCCGATTTTTCGGGCGTCAAGAGCGGCGCGAGTTCGACCGCGATGAAGATTTATGAGGTTGTCTCGGGGGACAGCTTGTCTAAGATCGCCAAGCGTGAGTACGGCGATGCAAAACTCTGGACGCGAATATTTGACGCGAACAAGGACGTCCTCAAGGACCCCAACAAGATCTTCCCAGGGCAGAAGCTGAAAATTCCGCCCAAGTAACATTTCCTTTTTATTGTCTCGACATTCAAAACAAAAGGAGAAATGTCATGAAAGTTTTCTGTGCAAGTTTCCTCGCCCTGCTGCTTGTCTTGAACATCGCCGCCTGTGGCAAAAAGGAAACGCCGCCGCCCGCCGCACAGCCGGTGGTCCAACCCGCTGCCCAAGCCGTGGTGCCGCCGGTCGTGTTGGGCGTTACCTCCGTTAATCTTGGCAACGCGATCGGCGCCGATAAACGCGTGACCGTGCCGAGTACCAGCTTCGCCAAGACTGACACGATTTACGCGGCGGTGGAAACGCAGGGCAGCGGCAACATGACGCTCAAGGCCAAGTGGACCTACCACAAGGGAGACAAGATTGCCGTGGTGAACGAAAATAGCCAGACGATCGCCGCCAGCGGCCCGGCGGTTAGCGAGTTTCACGTCAGCATGCCGAGTGGCTGGCCGGCCGGCGATTATCAGGTCGAGGTCTTCGCCAACGACAAGTCCGCCGGCGTAAGCAAGTTCACGGTCAAGTAACGGCGTTTACGCTGCCACGCGCTGAGTCGCGGCTGCGAATTTCGAGGGCACACATGCGACGCATTGTGATGGCAGCGGGCGGCGTCCTGGCGGCAGCGCTGCTTGGCGGCTGTCAATCGGCCTATTACGGCACGATGGAGAAATTCGGCTACGAGAAACGCGATATTCTTGTCAACCGCGTGGACGACGCGCGCGAAGCGCAGCAACAAGCGAAAAAGCAGTTCGAGTCGGCGCTCGAGCAGTTCATCGCGGTCACGAACTTCTCGGGCGGGGATCTGGAACAGCAGTACAACAAGCTCAAGAGCGAGTTTGACGACTGCGAATCCCGCGCCAACACCGTGCGCAAGCACATCGCCGACGTCGAGCGCGTGGCACAGGATCTGTTTAGTGAATGGGAGCAGGAGCTCACCCAGTACACCAGTCCTGAACTGCGGCGGTCGAGCCAGAGCCAGCTGAACACGACCCGCGCCCGCTACCGCGAACTTATCGGCGCCATGAAGCGCGCGGAGAAAAAGCTCGACCCGGTGCTCGCCGCGTTCCACGACCGCGTGCTGTTTCTCAAGCACAATCTCAATGCCCGGGCAATTGCCTCGCTCAAGGCCGAGCGCGCGAAGATCCAAGCCGACATCACCACGCTGGTGGCCGACATGAACCGATCGATCGCCGAGGCCGACCGCTTCATCAAGGATATGTCAGCCGACAAGAACTGAGCCGGGAGGCGATGGCGGTAACTGGACTGGCCCATGGCCGTTACTCGCAGGGAGTCGGATCAGGTCTCGGCTAAAGGCAATGGAGTGATTTGATGCAAATCTGGGTCGACGCCGACGCCTGCCCGAATGTCATCAAGGAAATCCTGTTCCGTGCCGCGACACGCGCGCAGGTCTCGCTGACGCTGGTGGCGAACCAGCTGCTGCGCACGCCGCCATCCCCTTATATCAAGGCCATCCAGGTGCCGTCCGGTTTCGATGTTGCCGACAGCAAGATCGTGCAGCAGTTGCAATCGGGCGATCTGGTGATTACCGCCGACATCCCGCTGGCAGCGCTCGTAATTGAAAAGGGCGGCCACGCGCTCAACCCGCGCGGGGAGTTTTATACCACCGAAAATATCCGCGAGCGTCTTGCCATGCGCAACTTCATGGACGAGCTGCGCAATACCGGCGTGAACACCGGCGGTCCCGCGGTGCTCAGCCTGAGCGACCGGCAAGCGTTTGCGAATCAGCTGGACCGGTTTTTGACGAAAACCAAAGGATAGGGCAAGGTTGTCGCATGACCAACCTGAATAATATCTCGCCGGAATTGCTGGCCCGCCTTCCCGTTCTGGCGTCGCGCTGGCGCGCCGGTGTGTGCGACGCGGCGGAATTCGCGGCCCTGTATTTTCTCCATTGGCAGATCGCGATACACGGCCAGGCATTCGCGTCACGCAAACGCAAACATGACCCACGCCCCGATGCGGCGGAATGGCTGGCGGTGCTTGAAACGGCGGAGGGTGAGAGGCTGCGGCCACTGCTGCTCGACTGGCTTGAGCGTTACCAGTTTCGCGGTGTGATCGGCAATGTGCCGGTCGCGCTGGTTCAATGGCTGCGGGGCGCCTGGCCGCTCATCTTGCGCGAGGATATCCCGAGCCCGCGGGATATCCTGCGTTGGCAGGCCAGCGGCACGCGCGCCGTGACGGTAATCACGGCCTGGCCGCGTGCACGCGAACCGGTGCTGAACAAGTCCGATGCTTTTGCCTTTTTTCGGCACGATCTGGAGCATGCATACAAGTTTTACCATTCGCCGGCGCTGTACGCCGGCCAGTGCGCGTTTTTCGCGAGGCTGGAGGCGGCGGTCGATCGCGGCGTGTTTGCGCCATATTTCCACGAAGCCGAATTTGTTACCCGGTTTCATTACCTCATGAGCGACATGAACACGCACCCGGAGCACAGCCGCCAGTACCTGCGCGCGATCCTGATAGAGTTTTACCGGCGGCGCGAACGCAAAGCGCACACGGAGTGGCTGAGTGTGGAAGCGGAGCGGGCCATTGAGGAGGTGATGCGTGTCGTGAACGCCGTCGCGCCGCTGCCAAGCGACGGTGTTGGCCAGGGACCTTCCGCTTTGCTACGCTGGGTCCTGACGCCACCACCCGAACGCCAATCCGCTTGAACACGACCACTGCCGGCGACGGCGACCCCACGGCCGGGAAGACGGTATTTTCGATACTGACCGCCATCAGCATCTGCCATCTGTTGAACGACATGATGCAGTCGCTGTTGCCGGCGATATACCCGATGCTGAAAAGCAACTACGGGCTCGACTTCGGCCAGATTGGCTTGCTGACGTTTACGTTTCAGTTCACCGCCTCGGTGCTGCAGCCGATGATCGGTTTCTATATCGACCGCAAGCCGAAGCCCTATTCGCTGGCAATCGGAATGGGCTTTACGCTGTCCGGTCTGGTGCTGCTGGCGTTTGCCCACAACTATGCGGTGCTGCTGCTGGCCGCGGCGCTGGTCGGTACCGGTTCATCGGTGTTTCATCCGGAGTCGTCGCGCGTGGCGCGCATGGCCTCGGGAGGCCAGCATGGACTGGCACAATCGGTGTTTCAGGTTGGCGGCAACGCCGGCTCCGCCATCGGTCCGCTACTCGCCGCGTTTGTCGTGCTGCGTTATGGACAGTCGAGTGTCGCCTGGTTCTCCCTCGCCGCATTGCTCGGCATCTTTCTGCTGATTCACGTCGGCCACTGGTACAAAGGCCACGGGCTGGCGCGCATGAAGTCGCGCATGACGAAGAGTGCGGCGCACGCCGCGCTACCGCGCGCCAAAGTGATGCTGGCCATAGCGGTGCTGATTGCGCTGATCTTCTCGAAGTTCTTTTACATGGCCAGCATGACCAGCTACTACACTTTTTATCTGATTAACCAGTTTCATGTTTCGGTGCAGAGCGCACAGGTTCACCTGTTCGTGTTTCTCGGCGCCGTCGCCTTCGGCACCATCGCCGGGGGTTCTCTCGGCGATCGGTTCGGTCGCAAGCTTGTGATCTGGGCCTCGATCCTCGGGGTATTGCCATTCACGCTGCTGCTGCCGTATGCCAACCTGTTCTGGACCGGCGTGCTCAGCGTGCCGATCGGTGTCATTCTCGCGTCCGCGTTTCCGGCGATCGTGGTTTATGCGCAGGAGCTGATGCCTTCCCGGATCGGTGCCGTGGCCGGCCTGTTCTTCGGTTTTGCCTTCGGCATGGCGGGTATCGGCGCGGCGGTGCTCGGAGAACTTGCCGACGTGACCAGCATTCAATACGTCTTCCACGTTTGTTCGTTTCTTCCGGTCATCGGCCTGCTCGCCGGTTTCCTGCCGCACCTGGACACGGAACGCCGGCGCCAGCGTTTGCCGACGGTGGCGGTGGACATGACAGGCAACGTCGACGCGGTTCCGCCGCGATCCGCCGAATGACAACATCATCGCGATGACGGAACCGGCTATTCAAGAGGCGATGCGTGCCGTGGAGAGGCACGCCGCGCCGCGGTTGCCAGCGCGTGAGCGCTGGATATTTTTCTGGCTGGGTTGTGAACTACGCGGAACGGCTGAGCGTGCCGTGACTTGGCTGTGCCACCGATGGCGTTTTCCAATCCGCCAACACGCTTGCCAATATTGCCTTGGCCTGGGTCTCAGTGACGCCGTATATTGCATTGAGCTCGTCCGCGGTCTTGGCGGATTCCACCCGGTAGTAGAGTCGTTCGCCGTAACGGATCGCGATCGTCTCGCCGGTATCGGGCAGGGTGGCAAAGGCTATTCCGGGAAAACCGGCAGCGGTGGTTTCATCTTTACCCATGGTAGTCCTCCTGTTGGCGTATGACATGCTCGAATCGTGAGAGCGTGGCTTCTTCCTTGAACCCGCGGCGCTGGCTGACTGCCGCTGAAGCCAATAATCTAAGTTGCGACTGTGATAATGACATGACACTGCGCGGACAGTTCTGGGCATCCGACGACGTGTCGGAAGCCGTTGACGAGCGGACGGGTCATTGAAACGTGGCCGAATCAGGGGAATAACCCGGATCTTCCCTGGGCCTTCCCTGTCGGAGGGTGCGGAGACCCCGCGTTTCATGGAACACCGGAATTGATTTTGCCTTGGCGATTCGGCCAAACCCTCACTTTCTCTCAGGCTTACTACAATAAGACATAGCAACGCAGTCACCACGCATATCCTAATTAACGAGCGATCAGGGAAGAATCGATGTCATCGGCACAAGAGCGGGCCAAGGCGCTGGCCCAGGAAATGAAACGAGCCATCATGGAGGCAAAGACCGCCGAGGCGCGCGCCAAGCGGCTGGGCGATGAAGTGTTACTGGCGCTGGCCGAGGCCAAGAAGGAGGCCGAAGCGGTCAGCGAGATTATCGAGTACCCGGTCGGCCGTTATGAATGTAAACAATGCGGGACAGGGTCGATCTTTTCGCAGACGTACCGGGAATTGCCGGCCTGTGATAATTGCGGCAGTCACGAATACGTCGGTGCCGAGCCGACGATCATAAAAATTACCCCCCCACCGCCGAAGAAATATTCGTCCGGCATGTATGAATGTACCGGCTGCCGCACGCGCATTGTACTGGCGGAGGATACGGACGTGCTGCCGCCGTGCGACATATGCGGCGCTCATAAGCTCAGGGCGGTGTGAAGTTCAAGGAGGGTCACAAACTTAAGCCCTGTTCATTACCCGGCCAAGAAAGCTCCGACCAAGTCTGTTCGTGCCGAGCCCGGTTCGACTGACTCACCACAGGCTCCGACAAGCCCGGACCGAACGGCTAGCTGAAGGACTCAGGGCGAACAGAAAGATTAAATCAGACTTCCCTAGTGAATAACCCCGACGCCGATGCCGAAATGAAAACTGGGCTCGCGGCGATCGAGGGATGATTTTGGCCACAGCTGCAATTTAGCAGCCACAACGACGGGGTAGACGTAGTTTGCTTCTCCCACCATTCCGCGGCGGGTTTCCGTCACGGTGCCAACCACCGTGATCAGCCTGCCGGGCGCGTAATCGGCGGTTTCGAGATAGCCGGAATGGATCACGAGAAACCGTCCAGTGGGTTTGGCGTCGCGGTTGGGACGGTTCTCTGAATCGAGCGGATAACCCACCACCTCTATTTCGCTCTTTTCCTTCAAGTTCTTCGCGACTGTAATCAGGCCGCCCCAAGCCACGGTGTGGTTGACCATGCCGGCCACA
>DATICK010000293.1:0-2323 GCA_035456865.1 Sulfuricaulis sp. | reverse complement strand
CGCGCCGCCGAGCGCCGGACCATTGATGGTCGGGCTGGGGTAACTCGAAGCATCTCACGCTGCGCCATGGACGGCATGCAAGATTCACGCCTTTGCGGTGAGCGACAGATTTCAGAGTGGGAAAGAGCTTAGTTATGGCTGGGCATTCGAAGTGGGCGAACATCAAGCACCGCAAAGGCGTGCAGGATGCTAAACGCGGCAAGATTTTCACCAAGGTAATCCGCGAAATCACCGTTGCGGCGCGCGCCGGTGGCGGGGGCGATCCGAAGCTCAATCCGCGTCTGCGCAGCGCCATCGACAAGGCCCTGGATCAGAACATGACCCGGGACACCATCGACCGCGCCATCAAACGTGGCACCGGCGAACTGGAAGGCGCGCATTACGAAGAAGTGCACTATGAAGGTTATGGCCCGGCCGGAGTCGCGATTATGGTCGAGTGCACCACAGACAACCGCACGCGCACCGTGGGCGAAGTGCGCCACGCTTTCGCCAAGCATGGGGGCAATCTGGGTCAGGACGGTTCGGTGGCGTTTCTCTTCAAGAAAAACGGCGTGCTCAACTATCCGCCGGGCACGAGCGAAGACAAGATCATGGAGGCGGCGCTGGAGGCGGGCGCCGACGATATCGTTTCCGACAAGGACGGCTCTTTCGAGGTGTTGACCGCGCCCGAGGCATTTCATGCGGTGGTCGAGGCCATGGGCAAACGCGGGTTCAAGCCCGAGCATGCCGAGATTCAGCTGCGCGCCTCGACCTCGGCGCCGGTGAGTGGCACGGACGCGGAACAACTGCTCAAGCTTCTCGATGCGCTGGAGGATCTGGAGGATGTGCAGAATGTATTCTCGAATGCGGATCTCCCCGAAGAACTGCTCAAGCTGGCCGGCTGATGCGGGTCCTTGGCATCGATCCGGGTTCCCGCGTTACCGGCTTCGGTGTGGTGCAGGTATTGCGCAACGGCCGTATCGAATACATTGCCAGCGGTTGCGTGCGCGTGCCCCAGGGCGAACTCGCCGACCGGCTGAAGACCGTCTATGACGGGGTGACCGAGATCATCAAAACCTACCAACCGACGATGCTGGCCATCGAAAAGGTATTCATGGCAAAAAACGCCGACTCCGCGCTCAAGTTGGGACAGGCACGCGGCGCGGCGATTCTTGCCGGCGCCAACCAGTTGCTCGACGTCGCCGAGTACACCGCCCTGCAGATCAAACGCGCCGCCGTGGGCAAGGGCCATGCCGGCAAACAGCAGGTTCAGCACATGGTGAAGGCGCTGCTCGGGCTCAGCGCCGCGCCGCAGGCCGATGCCGCCGATGCCCTCGCCTGCGCCATCTGCCACGCACACCATGCCGTGGGCCTGCAATCGCTCCCACGGCGACGCTCGGGGCGGCGCGGAATGAGGTTGCCCTTGTGATCGGCCGGCTTCAAGGCGTGCTGTTGCGCAAGGAGCCGCCGGCACTGATGCTGGACGTGGGTGGCGTGGGTTACGAGCTGGAAGCGCCCATGACCACCTTTTACGAACTTCCAGCGGTGGGCGAGAGGGTCACGCTTTATACCCATCTCGTGGTGCGCGAGGACGCGCATCTATTATATGGTTTCGTCCGCGAGGCGCAGCGGCGGCTGTTCCGCGAGCTTCTCAAGGTCAATGGCGTTGGCCCGCGCGTGGCGCTCGCGGTGCTTTCGGGACTCTCGGACGAGGAGTTCAGCCGCTGCGTGGCGGAAGAGGATATCGCGCGACTGACCAAAGTACCCGGCATCGGACGCAAGACCGCCGAACGCCTGGTGATCGAGATGCGCGACAAGCTGCCCAAGGATATTCCGCTGCCGGCGTCCACTTCCACTGCAACCGGTCCGGTGGCGCCGGGCGATCCGGTAAGCGAAGCGGTGAGTGCGCTGGTGGCGCTCGGCTACAAGCCCAACGAGGCGAGCCGCGCGGTGCGCAGCGCTTCCACCAAGGGACTGAGCGCGGAAGAAATCATTCGTCAGGCCCTGAAGGGCATGGCAATATGATGGAACCCTCACCCCTTGCCCTCTCCCGCTATTGCGGGCGAGGGGGAGTAAGTGGAAATCTACAATAATGATTGAAACCGACCGACTGGTATCCGCGCACGCGGTGGAAGCGACCGACGAAACTGTCGATATGCGCCGGCTGCGTCCGGCGCGCTTGGCGGAATACGTCGGTCAGGAACCGATCCGGCGGCAAATGGAGATTTTCATCGCCGCCGCCCGCGGGCGGCATGAGGCGCTGGACCATGTGCTGCTGTTCGGCCCGCCAGGCCTCGGCAAGACCACGCTGGCCCATATCATCGCCAATGAAATGGGCGTGGGC
>DATICK010000292.1:0-3326 GCA_035456865.1 Sulfuricaulis sp. | reverse complement strand
TCTGGCGATTCTGGTTCTGCTCATTGGCATCGCTTTTGCCATTCTGAACAGACAGTCAGTGGAGCTTAATTACTATTTCGGGTTGAAGTGGAGCGGACCGCTGTCGATGGCGTTGCTGGCCGCCTTTGCCTTTGGCGTGGTGGCGGGTTATATCGCCAGCCTCCGAACCGTGGTGCGAATGCAGCGGCAACTGGTTCAGGCGCGCAAGGAGATCCGCCAGATCGAGCAGGAAGTCATTAACCTGCGCGCCCTGCCGATTAAAGATGTCATCTAATGAAGGCCTACCTCGTTCGTCTTGGCATAAGATGAGAATCCCTACTCGCTTCGCTCGTTCATCTTGACATCATAAATAATAATGAACGCCACCGATCTGCTGTGGTTGCTGTTACCGCTGGCGGCTGCTTCCGGCTGGCTCGCGGCGCGGTTCGAACAGAAACGTCATGCCCGGCAATCGTTCGATCTGCCATCGGCCTATTTCAAGGGACTCAATTTCCTTCTGAACGAACAACCGGACAAGGCGATCGAAGTTTTCATGCGCGTGCTGGAAGTCAATTCGGATACCGTCGAGACACATCTGGCGCTGGGAAATCTTTTTCGCCGCCGGGGCGAAGTCGAGCGCGCCATCCGCATCCATCAGAACCTGATTGCCCGACCCACGCTCGACAAGGAACAACGCAGCCACGCATTGCTGGAGCTGGGCCAGGATTACCTGAAGGCCGGTCTTTTCGATCGCGCCGAAAATCTCTTCCTCGAGCTGGCTGAAATTCGCGCCCACAGCGAACAGGCACTGAAGCTCTTGCTGCATATATACCAGCAGGAAAAAGAATGGGAAAAGGCGATTTCCATCACCCGCAAGCTGGCGCGCGTGTCCGGCAAAAACCTGGATGAGATGATCGCGCATTTTTACTGCGAACTGGCAGATCACGACTACGCGCGAAAGAACTATTCCGCTGCCCGCGAGCACCTGAAACACGCGTTCGCGGCCGATGACAAGTGTGTGCGCGCCAGCATGCTGCTCGGTGATATAGCGGCGCAGGAAGGCAAGTACCGTGAGGCGATCGGTGAGTGGTGCCGGATCGAGGAACAGGATATTCATTACCTCGGCGAGGTGGCCGAACGTATCGCCGCCGGATTCAAGCAATTGAACGATGAGCAGGGACTCTATGATTATTTCCAGGCTTCGCTGCGGCGTCACGGCGGGGTATCGCTGGCGCTGGCTTTCGCGGACGTTATCAGCAATCGCGATGGCGTGCCGGCGGCTGAAAAATTCATCGTGGACTGGCTGCGACGAACGCCTAACGTGCATGGCCTGCACAAACTGCTGGAACTGAATCTGGTCAAGGCAAGCGACTCCGGGCGAAACGATCTTCTGCTGCTGAAAGGCATCATCGAGGATCTGCGCTCACAACATCTCGGCTACGCCTGCGGTCAGTGTGGTTTCAAGGGAAAGGCGTTGCATTGGTTATGTCCCGGCTGCAACCGCTGGAACACCATCAAACCGGTGCGGGAGGAGTGAATGGAAAACCCGCGTGTCATCGTCGCCCTGGATTTCCCCGACGCTCATGCCGCGCAGACGTTTGCGGAACAGCTTTCACCCGCGCACTGTCGTCTCAAGGTCGGCATGGAGCTTTTCACGGCGGCCGGGCCCAAGGTGGTGGAGAATCTGGTGTCGCGCGGATTCGATGTGTTTCTCGATCTCAAATATCACGACATCCCCACGACCGTCGCGCGCGCTTGCACCCAGGCGGCAAGTCTCGGCGTCTGGATGCTGAATGTGCATGTCCTGGGTGGAAAGAAAATGCTGCTGGCGGCGCGCGAGGCGGTCGATCGTCTGGCCCGCCGCCCGTTGCTGATCGGCGTGACGCTGCTGACGAGCCACAGCGCAGACGATGTTAGCGATCTGGGGTGGGAGCGGGACGGTGTTGCACGCCATGTGGAGCGTTTGGCGGGGCTCGCCGAGCTTGCCGGTCTGGACGGCGTCGTCTGCTCACCGCAGGAGACGGCCCAGTTACGTCGTCGCTTCGGCAAGGACTTTCTCCTGGTGACACCCGGCGTGCGGCCGGCCGGTGCCGTTACCGACGATCAGAGCCGCACGCGCACGCCGGCCGATGCCGTGGCCGATGGTTCCGACTATCTGGTGATTGGACGGCCGATCACACGGGCGGCGGATCCGGTGGCGGCACTCGCGGCGATCAATCGCGAAATTCAGGCCTGATAAATCCTCCGGATGGGCCGCCAATCGACAGTAACGGAAAATGCCCGGATAATAGCGGCCAGCGACTTCCGGCGCATCCCGAAGCGCGCCTTAAGACCAGGATAATTTAACAAAGTGTTGCCGCAACTCCTTGAAAAAATCGCCCGCGCCAAAGTACTGGTGGTGGGGGATGCCATGCTGGACCGATACTGGTACGGCGATGTCGAACGCATTTCTCCCGAAGCGCCGGTGCCCGTGGTGGCGGTGAAAGAGGAGAAAGACCTCCCGGGCGGCGCCGCCAACGTGGCGCGCAGCGTGCGGGCGCTAGGCGCAGGGTGTACCCTGTTTTCTATCAGCGGGGACGATCGCGACGCGGACAGTCTCGAGCGGCTCCTGGGCGAGGCGGATATTCGCTGCCGGCTCGAGCGGGACAAGCTGCTGAATACCACCGTCAAGTTGCGCGTCATCTCCAAGCATCTGCACCAGCAAATGCTGCGCATCGATTTCGACTGCCCCGCGAGCAAAGACGCGCGCGTGAAGCTGCTCGATAGCTATCTCAAGCATCTTTCGGAATACGATGCCGTGATCATTTCGGACTATGGCAAGGGCGGATTGGGATACATTCAGGAGATGATCCAGGCGGCACGTGCCGCCTCGCGACCGGTGGTGGTGGATCCCAAGGGAGACGACTACAGCGGTTATCGGGGCGCGAACCTGATCACACCGAACCGCAAGGAATTCGAGCATGTCGCCGGACGTTTCCGCGATAACGCCGAGCTCGAGCGCAAGGCCAGGGCTATGGCCAAGGAGCTTGATCTGGGCGGCGTGCTGGTGACGCGTGGTGAGGAAGGCATGAGCCTTGTGCAACAGGATGGACGGGTGCTGCATATCCCCGCGCGCGCCCGGGAGGTTTTTGACGTAACCGGCGCAGGCGACACCGTTATTGCCTCCATTGGCTGCGCCTGGTCCGTGGGGAGCGAACTTGACGATGCGCTGCATCTGGCCAACGTTGCCGCCGGGATTGTCGTCGGCAAACTGGGCGCGGCGACCGCGAGCCCCGCGGAAATCATGCACGAACTATCCGCAGAGGAGGAATGATGTACGTCGTTACGGGTGGAGCGGGCTTTATCGG
>DATICK010000291.1:0-3635 GCA_035456865.1 Sulfuricaulis sp. | reverse complement strand
TGGATCAGCACGTCATCATGCGCCACCGGCGGTTCATCCTGGCCGATCAGAACCGGCAGATCGGCGTCGGCCGGCCGCGCGCCGAGCCCATGCGGAATGAAACTGCCGGCGCTGAAGGTCCAGAGCAGCCGGTCGAGACGCTGCGCGTCTTCGTGATCGTGGGTCAGGATATAGATTCGATGGCCGAGGTGGAAGGCCTTGTGCGCCAGTTTACAGACAGTGAGATTTCTGCCGCCTTCGGTGGCGTCGCCGAGCAGATAAAAATCGACGCGCGTCATGCCGCCGCTTCCGCCCCGTCGTGACGGGCGCGGTTGATGAGAAATTGCACCAGCAACGGCACCGGCCGGCCGGTCGCGCCCTTTTCCTTGCCGGTTTTCCAGGCCGTGCCGGCGATGTCGAGGTGCGCCCATTTGAAGTTTTTCGCATAGCGCGCGAGAAAGCACGCGCCGGTGATGGTGCCGGCCTCGCGTCCGCCGATGTTGGCCATGTCGGCGAAATTGCTGTCGAGCTGCTTCTGGTATTCGTCCCACAGCGGCAGTTGCCAGGCGCGGTCGTGGGTGTACTTGCCGGCGCCGAGAATCTCGCGCGCCAGCTGGTCGTTGTTGGCGAGCAGCCCGCTGGCATGGGCCCCCAGTGCAATCACACACGCGCCCGTGAGAGTGGCGATGTCGATCACCACCGCCGGCTTGTAGCGTTCGGTATAGGTGAGCGCGTCGGACAGGATCAGCCGGCCCTCGGCGTCGGTGTTCAGCACTTCCACCGTCTGGCCGGACATGCTGGTGACGATATCGCCGGGCTTGTTGGCGTCGCCATCGGGAAGATTTTCCGAACTGGGAATGATGCCGATGATATTGAGCGGCAGTTTCAGTTCGGCCGCGGCTTTCACCGCCCCGAGCACCGAGGCGCCACCGCACATGTCGTATTTCATTTCATCCATGTTGGCGGCGGGCTTGATCGAAATACCGCCGGCGTCGAAGGTCAGTCCCTTGCCGACCAGCGCCACGGGCGGTTCGCCTTCCTTGCCGCCGTGGTATTCGAGCACGATCAGTTTCGGTGGCTGACGGCTGCCGCGCGCGACCGACAACAGCGCACCCATGCCGAGCTTTTGCATGTCGTCCTTTTCCAGCACGGTGATCTTGAGTCCGTATTGCTTGCCGATCTCGGTTGCCTGCTCGGCGAGGTAGGCGGGCGTGCAGAGGTTGCCGGGAAGGTTGCCGAGATCGCGCGCGAGTTTCATGCCATCCGCGATCGCCCGGCCCTCGTGTATCGCCCGTTCGCCGGGACCGAGGTCGCTGCGTTTCGGCACCGCCAGCACCACGCGGCGCAAGGCGCGGCGGTTGTTGTCCGGTTTGCTTTTTAGCTGATCGAAGCGGTACAAAGCCGCTTCCGTGACTTCAACCGCCTGGCGGACTTTCCAGGAAATGTCGCGGCCTTTGACGTCGAGTTCGGTGAGATAGGAAGTCGCCTCGGTAGCGCCGGTGTCCTTGAGAATCGATACCGCCTTGGCGGTGGCATCGCGATAACGATTTTCGTTGAATTCCTTTTCCTTGCCGCAACCGATGAGCAGTACGCGCTCGCTGGGAAGATTCGGAATATTGTGCAGCAGCAGGGATTGTCCTGGTTTGCCTTCGAGATCTCCGCGACGCAGGATACCGCTGATGGCGCCGCCGGAGACGGCGTCGATCTGGTGAGCCACGGTGGAGAGTTTGCGCGATTCGAACACGCCGGCCACGATGCAACTGCTGCGCTGTTTTTCGGGGGTGCCGCTTTTGACGATGAATTCCATGCCGATTCCCTGAATTTATTTCCCGCTCCGCCGGCGGAAGATGTGGTATATTTTTGTCGACTTCGGGTTACGGTTCCGTTTTGCAATCAAGTCCTTAGGGATGACAGTACGGAAAAAAATGGCGTTTTCGATTGCTTGCCCTCCTGACCGGTCTCTGAGCGGCATTTTCCAATGTTTGCGCGTCCCTTGTCAAAACATCCCTCGGCAATCCGGCCTTGATCATTAATCGCGCCTTTTACCGGGAGGCCGCCATGACCACCCTGGCGATTGGTGTGGTACTGCTGGTGGTCATGGTGCTGATGAGCCTGAGCTTTCTGCTAGGGCGCGCGGTGCGCGGCGATCAGTCCAGGACGGTGGTGTTCATACTGCTCGGTTTTCAGACGCTCTCGAAGCTCGATGTGTTGCTGCCGCTCGCTTTTTACCTCGGCATCCTGCTGACGCTCTCGCGCTGGTACCGTGATAGCGAAATGACGGTGCTGGCCGCTTGCGGGGTGGGGCTAATGCATTTCATGCGCCCGGTGATGGTGTTGGGGCTGGTCTTCGGCGCCCTGGCATTGGCGGGGGCGTTTTATTTCACGCCATTTGCGACCCGGCAGATCGAGCAGGTCAAGCTCGTTATCTCCCAGCGCTCCGAACCGGCGTCGATTTACCCCGGCGTGTTTCTCGAAGCGCCGGGGACGGGGCGGATCGTTTACGCCGAAAAGATTGAAGAGAACGGAGGCCTGCAGGGCATTTTCGTCAGCAGCCTGGAGGAGGGCAAGCAGGGCGTGCTGGTGGCCAAATCGGGCTATCCCTACACCGACCCGAAGACCGGCGACAAATTTATTGCTTTGCAAAATGGAACGCTCTACGAAGGCGAGCCCGGCGAGGCCGGCTACCGCATCCTGGAATACAGCGTTTATAGCCTGCGCATCGTGCCGACGAAAATCGGCGAGGCGCCGGTGCCGACGGCGGGGCTGCCCACCCTGAAACTGCTGACACAGCTCGCCGATCGTAACATTAACGCCGAGTTTCACTGGCGACTTGGCAAGACGATCGCGCTGTTCGTGCTGGCATTGTACGCGGTGGTGCTGGCCTATACCGACGTACGCCGCGGCAGGATGTCCAACCTGTTTGTCGCCATTGTGGTCTATTTTATCTATTCCAACCTGCTTGGCATTGGCGAGACCTTGCTGCAGAACGGACGCATGCCGGCGGCAGCGGGGCTGTGGTGGGTGCACATTGGCATGGCGCTGGTGGCTCTGTATTTCCTGCGGCAACGCGCGCACGACCGGACGCTGCTCTCCCTGCCCGCCGGGGTCGGACGCCGATAATGCTGACACTCCTCGACCGGCTGATCGCGCGCCACGTGCTCTACAGCACCTTGCTGGTGCTCAACGTGCTGGTGGCGCTGGCGGTGTTTTTCATTCTGATCGACGGCCTTAAAGATTATGGCAAGGCCAGTTTCGGGGCGCTGGCACTGGTCAAGTACGTGATCCTGAAACAGCCGCAGCAGATTTATGATTTGTCACCGATCGCCGCGCTGATCGGCGCGATGATGGGAATGTCCACGTTGGCGCTCAATTCCGAACTGATCGCGATGCGCGCGGCCGGGGTGTCGGTGGTACGCATCGTCGGCGGCGTCATGAAAATCGGGCTTGTGTTCGCAACGGTCATTTTCCTGGTGGGCGAGTATGTCGTGCCGGTTTCCGAGAATCTCGCGCAGACCGGACGCGCCAAGGCGTTGTCAAAGGCGCTGCAGCAGAAGAGCTCCGGCATCTGGCTGCGGAGTGGCGCGTCGTACGTGAATATCGGCGAGGTGCTGCCCGACCTCAGCCTCCTGCGGATGAATATTTACGATTTTGATAAA
>DATICK010000290.1:0-3834 GCA_035456865.1 Sulfuricaulis sp. | reverse complement strand
GTGCTGACCATCGGTTTCGACACGCCCAAAGACACGCCCTCCGCGATGCGCCAGTTCGCGCTGGACCAGAGCGTGAACATCGCGCATTGGGAATTTCTGAGCACCGATGCCGCAGCGATGGCCGGCCTGACCAAGGAGCTCGGCTTCATCGCTTACCCGGCGCCGCACGGGTTCGATCATCTCATCCAGGCGACGGTGATCGACGCGCAGGGGAAAATTTATCGCCAGGTGTATGGCATGAATTTCGATACCCCGTTACTGGTCGAACCGCTCAAGGAGCTGGTCTTCGGCGCGCCGACCTCGCCTTCGCTGCTGTCGAGTCTGAGCAGCCGCATCAAGCTGTTCTGCACCGTTTACGATCCCTCGTCCGATCAGTACCGTTTCGATTACTCGATTTTCATCGGGTTTTTCATCGGCCTGATCTCCATCGGGACCGTGAGTTTCCTGTTGATCCGCGAATGGCGCCGTAATCGCCGCCGCGCGCGAGCTTGACCAGAATCATATTCTTTCCCCCCGGAAAAATGCCAAGTTATATCCGTCACCGATAGCGGTTTTCTGCGGAGATCCGTTTTGATTGAATCGTTACAGCGCGTGGGCCGTCGGGTATTTTTATTTTTCGAGCATGCCTTCGATGCGGCTTTTGGTCCGAGGATCAATCCGTTTTATCACCTCGGGGCGTTGTCGTTTTTCTTTTTCTGGGTGGTTGCCGCGAGCGGTATCTATGTTTACGTTTTTTTCGAGACCAGCATCAACGGTGCCTATCGCTCAGTCGAATACCTGACACACACCCAATGGTACGCGGGCGGCGTGGCGCGAAGCCTGCACCGCTACGCCTCGGATGCAATGGTGATCACCGCGCTGCTGCATCTGGCGCGCGAGTTCGTGCTGGACCGTTACCGCGGCGTGCGCTGGTATGCGTGGTTGACCGGCGTGATCCTGCTGTGGTTCCTGTACGCCTCGGGCATCGGCGGCTACTGGCTGGTGTGGGACCGCCTCGCCCAGTATGTTGCGGTGGTAACCACCGAGTGGTTCGACTGGCTGCCGATTTTTGCCGAGCCGATCGCACGCAATTTTCTGAACAGCGTTTCGGTCAACGACCGTTTCTTCTCGCTGCTGGTGTTCATGCATATCGGCATCCCGCTTTTTCTGCTGTTGGGCATGTGGATTCACATCCTGCGCATCAGCCGCGCCAAAACCAATCCGCCGCGCCCGATCATGATCGGGACCATGCTGGCGCTGACGGCGTTGTCACTGGCATATCCGGCGCTCAGCCAGGGACCGGCCGATCTCGACACGCTGATCAACCGGGTGCATCCCGACTGGTTTTATCTTGTCATGTATCCCTTGATCGATCTCTGGTCGCCAGGCGCTGTCTGGGCGCTCGCGGGCGGCGGGACGCTGTTGTTGATGCTGCTACCATGGATTCCGCGCCGGCAGGAGGCGCCGGCGGCCGTGGTCGACCTGGCGAATTGCAACGGCTGCGGCCGCTGCTTCGCCGACTGTCCTTACAGCGCCGTGATCCTGCAGCCGCGGAGTGACGGGTTGCCGTTCGAGAGCCAGGCGGTGGTGGAACCGGGCCTGTGCACGGCTTGCGGGATCTGTGTCGGCGCCTGTCCCACCGCCACGCCGTTTCGGCGGGTGAGCGATCTGGTGCCAGGCATCGACATGCCGTCGCTCACGACGCGCGAAATTCGCTCGCGCATCCTGGCCGCTACCGCGCCGCTGACCGGAACGGACCGCGTCATGGTGTTTGGTTGTCGTTCCGGTTTCGACTTGACGGCGCTCAAGGAGCCGTGCATAGGAACGGTTACATTACCCTGCGTCGGCGCGTTGCCGCCTTCATTTATTGATTTTGTGATCAGCCGCCGCCACGCCGACGGCGTGCTGCTCGCGGGCTGTATCGCGGGCGATTGTTATCAGCGCCTGGGCGTGGAATGGACCGAGCAGCGCCTGGCGGGACAACGCGATCCTTATCTGCGCGGCAGGGTGCCGCGCGAGCGGCTGGCCACAGTATGGGCCGGACCCGAGGGCGGCCCCAGCCTGGCGCGCGAAATCGCGGTATTCCGCGCGCGGCTACGTGCCATGGGTCCGCACCGCCACGGCCCGGCCCCGCCACCGGCTGCTCCCCCATCCCATCCACCGGAGGATCGCGATGTCTCTTATCGAATGGGATGAAAATTATTCCGTCGGCGTCGCGGCCGTGGATCACGAGCACCGCGAGCTGATCGGACTGGTGAACGAGGCCCATGACCGCCTGATGCGCCCGGGCGCCGCGGAGGCGGTCATGAATTTTCTCGGAGAGATATTTGCGCGTATCTCCGCGCACTTCGCGTTGGAAGAGCAGATCATGCGCGCCCGGAACTACGATCAGTACGACACACACAAGGCGGATCACGAGCGTTTGCTCGACGAAATCCGCGATATGATGGACGATTACGAGGACGGGGAATCGTTCAGCGAAGCGCTGCTCGCGCAACAGCTGCAGGTGTGGTTTACCGGACATTTCCGCACCCACGACGCGCGGCTGCACCGGCGTCTCGACTGAGCGCGGCGGAGACGAGGGAAAAGTATCAACGACATGAGGATTGAATCATGCTGAATAAGATCATGCAGTATTCCGGGCAGGCGGTGTTTTACGGCCTGTTTGTCGCCGTGATCGGCTATTTCTCGTCCGCGCCGGCCTATGAGCATTTCCCGAAGGATATGGCCCTGATCAAGGCGAGCTTCAGCCACGCGGGGCAGCCGAAAGAGGAGTGTCATGTCCGCACCGCGGAAGAACTGGCGAACCTGCCGCCCAACATGCGCGTGCCGGTCCAGTGCGGGCGCGAGCGGTCGCCGGTGATGTTCGATCTGGAACTGGATGGCAAGGAAGTTTACCGCGCCGAACTGCCGCCGGCGGGACTCTCGCGCGACGGCGTCTCCACGGTCTATCAGCGCTTTGAGGTACCCGCCGGGCGCCATCACCTGCGTGCGCGGCTCAAGGACAGCGTGCGCGTGCCGGATTTCAATTATGTAAAGGAGGCGGATGTCGAGCTTGCGCCGGCGCAGGTGTTCGTGGTGGAGTTCAACTCCCGCACCGGCGGGTTTGTTTTTAAGTGAAAGTCCTGAATCACGGATGAACACGGACATACATAGATAGAGATTATTGGCTTAATCCGCTTTAATCTGTGTTTCCAAAAATCATAATGCATCTTTCCGATTTCTCCCTGCCGATTCCCGACGATGGTCGCCGACAGCTGGCCAAGGGCTGGTTGATCCTGGGATTGGCCGCGTTACTGGGCTCCGGGATTTTTTCGGTGCTGCTGGTACTGGCGCGCACACCCTATGTACAGAATTTCTTCCCCTGGGTGGATTTTTTCCACACCGCGCTGGTGGTGCACGTGGACCTCTCGGTACTGGTGTGGTTCCTCGCCTTCGGTGGCGCGCTGTGGAGCCTCAATTCCACGCCGCACTTTCTCGGCGCCGGCCGGCTGGCGCTGTTGCTTGCCACCCTCGGTACCCTGGTGATCGCGGCCGCGCCCTTTTCCGGCGCCGGCGAGGCGCTCATGAGCAATTACATTCCGGTATTGCAGCAGACATGGTTCCTGGCCGGCCTGTTGCTGTTCACCGCCGGTTTCGCGGTGCTGACTGTGCGCGCGATGGGTGCGATCCCGCCGGTGGGCCCGTGGATGGAGGGCGCGGCAGCGTTGCGTTTCGGGCTGAACACCGCGGCGGTCTCGGCCATGCTGGCGCTCATCGCCTTCGCCTGGTCGTATTTCACGCTGCCGGAATTTCTGCATGGCAAGCCCTATTACGAATTGCTGTTCTGGGGCGGTGGCCATGTGCTGCAGTTTA
>DATICK010000289.1:0-9891 GCA_035456865.1 Sulfuricaulis sp. | reverse complement strand
GGGCTCGGCTACCACTTCGAGTTCACCCACTGCCGTACGCATCCAGTAGAGCCTCGCCCCACGCCGGAAGATCTGGTCGTCTTCTATCTGCCCGACCCCGCCGAATGGCAGAAAACTTGCCAATCCATGCTGGAGGCTGGGTTCAAGGAGGTCTCGCCCTTCAATCCCTACTGGCAGCAGCGCGGCCGCACCTTCGAGGATCATGACCGCTATCGTGTCGTCCTTGAGCAGGCTGAGTGGAAGAATCGTGAGCACTCGTAGAATGAAAATTCATCTCTCCACGGATAGCGCGAACATTTCATGGGTTGAGCTTGCCCGTCTTTATGAGCTGGCGCCGTTGGGTAAAAGGCGTGACCCCGAAAAGCTGGAAATCGCGTTTCGGAACAGCCTGCTGAAGGTTTTTGCTTTTCATGACAACAAGCTGGTGGGCGCGGGTAGAGCGCTTTCTGATGGCGTGTGGCGCGCGGTAATTTATGATGTCGCGGTCCTGCCGGAGTACCAGGGAAAAGGCATTGGAAGCACGATTATTCGGCATCTTATTCAATCGGCCAATGTCGATGTTGTCATGCTGTATGCGGCACCGGGCAAGGAAGCGTTCTACGAAAGATTCGGATTCCGCAAAATGAAAACAGCCTTGGCCATAATGCCCAATCCGGAAGAACGTCGAGAGAAGGGATTTATCGAATGAGGGCTAACAACTCGTTTACGCCGACGTCGCGGCTAACGCGGCTTAACCGTTGAGCGTCAGCTCTTGGCCGAAACCGCCCATTCGTGAACGGCGGCTTCCACCCAAAGCGTCGCTCAAGTAATTTTGTAGCCAGGAGAATAGATATACGCCCCAGACGAATCCTTATTGCTGTTTCACGTCGCACGTGGCTGGAGGGGCTTCGCCGGCGACGACTCGTTTGGTGCCGTTTTTTTCTTGAAAATCGTAACTGTAATAACCTTTTTCCTGCCACAAACTGATATCGTTTTGAACCCTCATGCCCCAGTCCTCGATCCATATCCAGTCTTTGCCACAGCGCCTTGTCGCTTGTGGCGAATAGCTGTGTCCCGGCTCGACAGGCAGCTCGACAGACTTCGTGGATTGCGTGTTGAGAACGGATCCGAAATCCCACATGAACAAGTCTTTTTCGTAGCGAATTTTCACGTTGTATGGCCCGGCCAGCAGTTCGATGGGCGTCGGGGTCGGGGGGTTGTGATCGCCTATTCCGGTGTCGTTGACGTTAGTGACGATCGCATAATTCGTTCTTTCCCGGAACGAGTCCCTGCGAGAACCAACCGACCACAGGACCGCTGCGGTGCCGGACGTTGCCGCGGTCGGGTCGTACAATTTTTCCGACTCGCGAGTGTGCACGCAGGCACCAAGAAAAAGAGATAGCGCAAGAAATCCGAAGCCAACCTTATGGAGATTGATATCCATTCCCGCCCCCGAGCGCTGGAATACATTTAGGGATCAATGGCCAGCAGTGAGCAGCTTGATTATGAACTTTGTCCAATTCGAAAAATAGAGCCGGTATGACCGTTGGTGGCCGGAACCGGACAGATTCCGGATAGTCCGCTTTCGACCCTGACCTGCCGGCCACGAACGTCTGCAATTGGGCAGTCTAATTCTAGTTGAGGCCGACCTTTTGCTTGAATGGTTTCGTTCGGGACACCGATTTGCCCGATCTTTGAGAACTAGCAAAAAAAATTGTTCAGGGATGTCGATTTAGGTCTATCTCGGACGTCTAGTAAGTGAGCGGCAAGATTGCGTATCCGGCACTCAACGAGACATCCAGCAAAGGAGAAATTACCATGACTCTTCCAATGACCCCCACCATTACCGCCTTTGAACGGTCGCCTGATCGCGGCAGGGGACTGGCGCGTGACATGCGCGTTCGCTGGGCACTTGAAGAGGTGGGCCAACCTTACGAGGTTCGTCTTGTTTCGTTCGGTGCCATGAAGGAACCCGCGCACCGAGCGCTTCATCCTTTCGGGCAGATCCCGACCTATGAAGAAGGCGATCTTGTCCTGTTCGAGTCGGGGGCGATCGTGTTTCATATCGCAGAGCGCCATGCAGGCCTGCTGCCTGGCGATGCGAATGCCCGGGCGCGCGCGATCACATGGATATTTGCCGCGCTCAACACGGTTGAGCCGCCGATCCTTGATCTCCAAACCACCAGGCTCCTGGAGGGCGACAAGACCTGGTACGAGCAGCGCCTGCCTGTCGTCGAGGATCGCATCCGTAACCGGCTGGGCGAACTTTCCGGCCGCCTTGGCGATGCTGACTGGCTCGATGGTGCGTTCAGCGCGGGCGACCTGATTATGGTGGCGGTGCTGCTCAGGTTGAAAGCATCGGGTATGCTGGACGAATATCCGAACCTCTCCGCCTATGTCGCGCGCGGCGAAGCGCGGCCCGCCTACAAGCGGGCTTTCGACGCTCAATTGGCGGTTTTCACTGGCAAGCCACCGACCGGCTGATGAAGGTCACCGTTGGGCCGGCGTGAGCTTACTGCAAGCCGCGAACGGCTGCTTCGCGGCGTTCATTTCGGAAACCGCGAGCGCCCGCTTCTGGCCGATAGCGGTCTCTTACTCCATTTCCTGGCTCAGGACTTCGAGCTAATAACTTCGCATGCAGTCGGGCCAGCTCAGACCGAAACCAGTCACCAGACCTTGCGGATTTGATCCAAGGGCTCGTGGTCCGGGGCTTTTGACGCAGTTACGCAGTCGCTGCGTCAGCACGGACTTGTCGGAACATGACCTGTTGGTGGTGACAATACAGCGGCAACTTCGTTTCAGTGAAAAAAGCTCCCCTCCGGATACCGGGGGGAGCTATGGGATTTACAGATAAACTATCCAGTCGGCAGTATTATGTATCGTTATCGACTGCACAAGCGGTTAGTCAGGCTTTAAACAAAGTCAGGCTGTCCACCACCGCCGATCTTGGGGCAGGGTTGACCGCCACCTCCAATCCTGGGGCAGGGTTGACCCCCACCGCCGTTAATGATGTTTCGCATGATGTCCACCTCCCGTTTGGGTTATTGGTTACCCATCCATAGAACTACTGGCGATACAGTCTCTCGACCAGCTTCATCCTTGGCTATTACCCTACTCCCGGCCGCGGTTCATGGCAACTGATTCTATGGCAGCCGTCGGATACCATCTAAACTCCCGAAAAATAGCAGCTTGCATTAAGTTTCTGCGTCAAGTAAGTCCGGCACCAATACGCCTCTCGGCGCCTGAAGGCGAGCGTTGAATGACCGCTTCCGGCCGTTCAGTGACGATCAGACGACCGGGTCAAACTGGCCCATAGCGTACGTTCATAACCAAATGCGATGTAAATATCGGGTTCAACTGCGATTCAGAAAGGTGAGTATTATCTGCCCATCACTACTGTGGTTTTTTCCTGCTCAAAACGGCAGAATTATGAGAAAGATGGCCGTATGAGCATTGTTCTATAAAAAATTCAATAATTCTTGGAGGAGATAAAACAATGAAGGTCGCTAGTTTTTTTACGAAGAGGGGCATGGCCACTCTGGCCACGATTTTCACAGTTGCCGGTGTTTCATTACCAAGCGTTGCCTCGGCGAGCATCATTACTTTTGATTTTACCGGGCGATTAACCGTTATCGACCCCAACGGTAATCTTTTTAACAATATCAATAATGGTGGGTGGCAGACTCCGATTGCCGCCACGCTCACTTATGATACGAACATTGGTGTGACATCCAGCACACTTAACGTCAGTATCGGGGATTGGTTTGGAGTTCCGGCATATGTGCATGACATTACAACCTCATCCATGACAGGCAATATCATTGACGCGCAATACCTGGGCGACTGGAATGGCAACAACAACATGCCTGCGCATGTTCAGTGGGACGCGACCGGACTTATCAATGCCATTGGTTACGGTCTTCAGGTGGGAGATAAACTCAGCGGAAACAGCTTGTACCGCGACTATAACCACGATCATGTCTATGATCCCTCTGAATTGCTGACGGCAAATCTTGGAAGTGCCACCCCGTATTCCGACACGCTCATCTCCGGTCTCGGTATCCCGCTTCAAGGGTATGCGCCGCTGGCAGCGACCTCCGCCTCGCAAGGTTTCACGGCCGGCCCCTTCACGGGCGTAGTTGCGTATTTTGATATCGGTAGCGGCAATAGCATGTATGTGACATCGGTCAGCACTGTTCCAGTGCCTGCCGCCGTGTGGCTGTTTGGCTCCGGGCTGTTGGGGCTGATAGGTGTGGCTCGCCGCAAGGCAAGTTAAGTTTTTATTTCATAATCGACAAAAAAAGACCTCGCTTCGACGAGGTCTTTTTTTTGTCTTTGGATAATTGGGAACAGACCACGATTAAATTCCGACTGGATCAGATAACGTGGTTTGTCCCCTATTGTTTCAAAAGGTCACTTTCAATAGACCGGTATGAGCGGCAAAATATTGTTACAGCGTCTGTATACTCACAGGTCGGGCATTAATACATCGTCAGCGGATTAGCGATGGAAATCAGTCTCGCAACGGACATTGACCGTATTTCCTGGGAGGAATTGGCCCGCCTTTTCGAGCTGGCGCCATTTAAGAAGCGCGATCCCGAAAAGTTGGAAACAGCATTCCGGAACAGCTTACTGAAAGTATTCGCCTTTCACGGCATGAAGCTCGTCGGTGCTGGTCGTGCGCTATCTGATGGCGTGTGGTGCGCGGCCATTTATGACGTGGCGGTCTTGCCGGAGTATCAAGGTGAAGGTAAGGGAATCGGAAGCACGATTATTCGGCATCTTATTCAATCGGCCGATGTCGAGGTGGTCATGCTGTATGCGGCGCCGGGCAAGGAGGAATTTTACGAGCGGTTTGGGTTCCGAAAAATGACTACCGCCATGGCAATCACGCCGAGTGAAGACGAAGCCAGAAAGCGCGGCCTGATCGAATGAAGCCCAACAACTCGCTCCAGCCGACGTCGCCGCTAACGAGGCGCCGGCTGAATTTAGCCGTTACAGGCAATCATGCTCGATAAGACATTCGCCGACCATTTCGCAGCTGAATGGATAGACTCCTGGAACAAGCATGACCTTGTTCGTATTCTGTCGCACTACACCGACGATTTTGAAATGACGTCACCTGTCATCATCAAGGTGGCCGGTGAACCGTCAGGGACATTAAAGGGCAAAGAAGCCGTTGGTTCCTATTGGGCCAAAGCCCTTCAATTGTTTCCAAATCTTCATTTTGAGTTGGTTGCCACGCTTGTCGGCATAAACAGCATCACCCTCTACTACAATGGTGTCCGTGGCCCATCCGCAGAGGTGTTTCATTTCAACCAGGATGGCAAGGTTACGAAGGCATACGCACATTACCTCTGACTCCGCGCTCAAGCAGGACGGCGCAAAGGCGCGCCGCCTCTTTGCTTTACGTTATTCGTCTGCTTGATACGCCATGTGATTTCCCTTTCGGTTTCTCCTGCGTGCGAAGCCGGCCATCAGACGCTGGCGGCACTCATGGCGTTGCGCATTTCCTCCGGACTTACATCGCGGACATGCGTGGCGATCGACCAATCATGACCGAAGGGGTCTTCGATCCGGCCATAACGGTCGCCCCAGAACATTTCGTCGACCTGCATGGTCATCTTCGCTCCCGCAGCGACGGCGCGTCTGACGGTGGCGTCGGCATCCTCGACGTAGAGGTGGATCGTGACCGGCGAGCTCTTGAGCGACTTTGGTCCCAATGAGCCCAACTCCGGGAATTCGTCCGCCAGCATGACGTGGGAATCGCCGATGCGGATCGACGCGAACATGAGTTTGCCGTGCGGCCCCGGCACCCGCAACTGCTCAACGGCATTGAACGCTTTCTTGTAAAACTCGATGGCATCGGCGGCGCCGGCGCAAATCAGCTGCGGCGTCACCGTGTGCATCGAATCCGGTATAGGCTTCACTTTTTGCATGATGGTTCCTCCTTAAAATTTGTTAAGTGCCAACAATGCTTTGACTTGTCCGTGGCGCGACCGTTCCGCAACCATGCGAAATCAACCCTAGTAAAAACAGGGCAGATATGAATTTTTGCTTATATCAGCCAGTGCAGGCGAAGTCTTCTCGGGCCTGGCTTTCCCGCTCATCCAAGTGGCGACGGCGACCTTGCGCCGGCGAGGCGCAATTCTTTATGCAGTCACCGCGTCGCCGCCGCTTTCGGCCGATTCCTGCACCAACGCGTTCAATCGGGCGAGCAACTCAGTGGCCAGCAAGTCGTCTCGCCATATTGCACGATGCCGCAAGAGAGCGTGAGCGCGGGCAGGGGCTGGTCGGGGGGCGCCGATGCGAAGCGCGCGGGCTTCTTCGAGGCGGCCCAGCTTGGCGAGAAGGTCGCCGCGAACGCTGGGCAGGGGGTGACAGCTTTTTAGCGACGGCTCGGACACCAGCGCATCGACCAGTCCTTCCAGACCCGCATCATTGCGCAACAGTGCATTGCACCTCTGACCAGTTGTATAGCGCGTGCGACGTGTCGTAGGCGAAGATTTGGAAACAAACGGCGTCGCCAAGACTGAGGCCAAGATCCCGGGCCTGATAGCTGACAGCCGGCGCAGTGGGATCAAAATTCGCGGTGCCGATAGGCACGTCAGAGGCCAGGTTGGTGGCGGTTGTGGAGGTCGGCCCGTAATAAATGATGTAGCCTGAGACGTTCCCGGAGTAGGGCGACCAAGTCACGCGAATTGACAATGTGCTGATGGCCTCAATCGCGCCCATGGTCGGGGGTGAGGCGCGGCACTGGCCGGATAGATCAGTTGCGGCAAGACCGCTGCCTGAGCATTGAGTGCCCCCGGCCAAGATGGTGGAGCTGGATATCGTCTGGCTGAAGGTTGCGGCCACGCTGCGTGCCGCGGTCATCGAGACCGTGCAACTCGCGCTGGTGCCGCTGCACGCCCCGCTCCAGCCGGAGAAGCTGTAGCCGCTGGCCGCAGCGGCGGTCAGCGTGACGTTCGTGCCGCTCGCGTAACTGGCGCTGCAGCTCGTGCCGCAGTTGATCCCGCTGGGCGAGGAGGTGACGCTGCCGGAGCCGAATGTCGAAACGCCTAAGGTGTAGTTGACGACGTTCTGGCTAAAGGTCGCGGCCACGCTGCGTGCCGCGGTCATCGAGACCGTGCAGCTCGCGCTGGTGCCGCTGCACGCCCCGCTCCAGCCGGAGAAGCTGTAGCCGGTGGCGGCGCTGGCGGTCAGGGTGACGGAGGCGCCGCCCGCGTAACTGGCACTGCAGCTCGTACCGCAGTTGATCCCGCTGGGCGAGGAGGTGACAGTGCCCGAGCCGGTCTTGCCCACGGTCAACATGTAGATGTTCTGGTTGAAGATTGCGGTGGCTCTGCGCGCGCCCGTGATCGAGAGCCTGCAAGTGGTGCTGGTGCCGCTGCACGCCCCGCTCCAGCTAGAGAAGCTGTAGCCGGTGGCGGCGCTGGCGGTCAGGGTGACGGAGGCACCGCCCGCGTAACTGGCGCTGCAGCTCGTGCCGCAGTTGATCCCGCTGGGAGAGGAGGTGACAGTGCCGGATCCGGTCTTGCTCACATCCAACTTCGCCGCATGGGTGTTGGCAGAAATCAGCAGCGAAGCACCAAACAACAAGGAAGCGAAAATGAAACGCGCAGCGTTACCCCATCGTGCCGCAAGCGGCAACGCACGTAATGACATGAAAAAATCCTCCCTATTATCGAATCAGCGTCCTGAACCCGGTTCGACCGGATCCGCAGGCTAACAGCGAATCTTTAATGATTCGTCTCCTGCGGAAATTCCTTTATTTTTTTGCGTCGTGGTTGAGGTCCACGATCGACACTCACTACGTGCACCGCTGTACTAATTAATTATTAGTTGATCGCCCACGAAAAGAAAACTATTCGCAGACTATTGGGTTATCGAAGCGGATGAGCGGTGTGTCGGCGTACTCAAGCTGACGCACGCGAGTAATTACGTGTGGCACACGGGATCTGTGCTTGGCGAATTCCAGATCACGTCGCCACCACGAGACGCGCGCTGGGTGCGAGAGCGGGTATTGATTAGGTCGCCGAACTCTGCCCCGAATAGGGCGTGTGATTGAATGTGTATTCGCCGATGACACGCTCGCCGCTGGCGTCGACCGCCACCAGCCGCATGCGGTGCGTCGAGGCCGGCAGCTTGCGCAGGTCCTCGACACGCGGGGTGACAACGACTTCGCCGTGTTTGGCGTTGAACGGAATATCATACAGTCGTTCCCGCGCCTCGCCCTCGACGAGATCCAGCCGCTCGATGCCTTGTAGCGGCGCCTGCAGGTGCGCCACGACCACATCATCCCCGGGCGCGACCGTGCAGTTCACGCTGCCGTTATGTGGCACGTTGTATTCGCGTACGCGCAGTCCCTGCTCCGCGAGCCGACGCACAAAGGCATTCGGTACCACCGTGTGTACCGCGCCCTGGCGCACGAGTTGGCGCATGCAAGTGACGAGCGCCGCCAGCTCCTCAAGTTCCCGGCTGCATGCGCCGCAGCCGAGCAGATGCTCTTCGACCTGCGCTTCGGTCGCCGCATCGAGCTCAGCCAGCCAGTACTCGCTGAGCATTGCCACTCCGACGGGCGCTGAGCACGTTGGCTGAGTCATGGTAATCCCTTCCCGGTTACACAGTCGCGCAGCCGCTCGAGCCCGCGGTGGCGAATAACCCGTATGTTCGCTGCCGTGAGGCCGAGTTCGCTCCCCACCTCTTCGGACGGCATGTCGTCGTAGAAGCTCATGATCAGCACCGTGCACTCGCGCACGGAGAGGCGTTCGAGACATAGCCGCAACCGCGCGCTATCAAACGCCAACGGTTCAGGCGCATCGGCTGGCGCCAGCCCCTCGCCGTAGGTCTCAAGCAGGCGTTCGCGCCTGGCATGGCCACGCCGCAGGTCGAGCACCACCATGCGGCACGTGCCGAGGACATAGGACGCGATCTGCCCGGGCTCCCGCAGTCGCCCGGCGCGCAGTCGCTGGAGCGTCGTGAGTAATACCTGCTGCACGAGGTCGGCGGCCGCCGATTCGTTTCGCAGGTGTTTGAGCCCGTACAGCCGCACGCGCGGCGCCAAACGCCGGCAAAGTTCGGCCTCCGCCGTGGAATCGATCCCGGGCGCGGTCTGTGCAATGCGACGGGCCAGCGTGGCATCGTCCAGCGCTGTTTCAGCGGAATGTTCTGGCATCCGACTAGCATAAGGCATGCTCCTGCTGTCAGGAAGTGTAACGACATTCGATCTCGTTACACTTCCGGTGATCTTAACCACAGGAGAGCCTTAATGATCACCAACACCCAGTCAGGCACCAACGTATACGAGATCGCCGAGGGTATCTTCCGCATCAATACGCCGGTTTCGCTTCTTCCGGGCGGCTTCAGCTTCAATCAGTACCTGGTCGTGGACGAGGAACCGCTGTTGTTCCACACCGGACCGCGCCGAATGTTCCCGCTGGTGCGCGAGGCCATCAACCATGTGCTGCCCGTCGAACAATTGCGCCATATCGGTTTCTCGCACTTCGAGGCCGATGAGTGCGGATCGCTCAACGAGTTGCTGGCGGTTGCACCACGGGCCGCGCCGGTCTGCGGACAAATCGCCGCGATGGTTTCGGTCAATGACGTCGCCGACCGGCCGGCACGCGCGCTCGCCAACGGCGAAACGCTGGCGCTCGGCCGGCACGTGCTGCGCTGGTTCGACACGCCGCACCTGCCACATGCCTGGGAATGTGGATTCATGCTGGATGACACGACCCGCACTTTTTTCTGCGGCGATCTTTTCACGCAGGGCGGTACGGGCGAGGTGGCGCTCACCGAGTCCGATATCCTCGGCCCGAGCGAGGCTTTCCGCGCCCCGATGGATTACTTCGCCCACGCCCCGGACACGAGCGCCATGCTCGCGCGGCTGGCGCGCGAGCAGCCCACCAC
>DATICK010000288.1:0-3397 GCA_035456865.1 Sulfuricaulis sp. | reverse complement strand
GGGTACTCTTATAGTGATACGCAAGATGGAACCCAGACTGATCGACCCCTTCAACCGGACAATCGAATACGTCCGCCTGTCTGTCACCGATCGTTGCGATCTGCGATGCATGTATTGCCTGCCGGCGGACTATCGGGATTTTTCCGAACCGGAAGAATGGCTCCGTTTCGATGAAATCGAACGCGTGATCCGTGCTTTCACGGAGCTGGGTGTGCGCCGTGTGCGCCTCACCGGCGGCGAACCGCTGACGCGCCACCATCTGCCTGACCTGGCCGCGCGACTAAATGCGCTGCCGCGACTGGAAGACCTGTCGCTCAGCACCAACGCCGTGCAACTGAAAAGACACGCCCGGGCACTGTTTCAGTCCGGCGTCCAGCGCATCAACGTCAGCCTCGATTCGCTCAAACCCGAACGCTTCACCGCCATCACCCGCGGCGGAAAACTGGACAAGGTGCTGGACGGGCTGGCGGCCGCGCGCGAAGCCGGCCTGCGTCCGATCAAGATCAACATGGTGGTGATGAAGGACGTCAACGACGGCGAGATCGAGGACATGGTGCAATTCTGCATCGAGCAGGATTTCACGCTGCGGCTGATCGAGACCATGCCCATGGGCGACACCGGCCGATCCGCCAGCAATCATTATATGAGTCTCGAAGATGTCCGCCGCCGGCTGGCGGAACGATTCGAACTGGTGCCGACGGTCATGCCGGGCGGTGGCCCGGCGCGTTACGTGAGCGTGTCCGGCACCAATCTGCGGATCGGCTTCATCACGCCGATTTCGCAGCACTTCTGCGCCGGCTGCAACCGTGTGCGCCTGTCCGCGGACGGCGCGTTGTATCTCTGCCTCGGCCAGGAAGACAAGGTGGAATTACGTCCATTGCTAAGGCAGGGAATCGGGGATGAGGAATTGAAAAACGCGATCCGGGCGGCGATCGCACACAAACCGGAAAAACACGATTTCCGCGAACAGCCTCAGAAAATCGTCCGGTTCATGTCGATGACCGGAGGTTAGGAAGCGCGGCGACTTTCGATCAGGTGCTTGATCATCTTGTCTTCGAGCTCGATGCGGGAAGCGAGCACTTCACCGAGCCGTGACAGGTCGTCGCCAAACGACAGGCCGATTTCGCAGTGATCACCGCAATCGTATTTGTCGTTGAAATCCAGCGCCGCCTCGGTGGAGCTGGCGATCTGCGGATAAAGCTTTTCAGCCAGGCTGGCAACCTGCTGCCGGCGTTCGGTGCCGTTGACGATACGTTCGTAAAGACTGAAGTGGCCGGCGGCAATGTAATCCACCAGCACCTGGCAGAACTTCTGAAGCATCTCCTGCGCCGGCTTGACGCGCGAATTCTTGCTGTTCTTGTACGGCTCGAGCCCGGCCATCTGGCAGTACAGCGCCAGCATTTCGGTCCGCTCGGTAATCAGTTTTTGCACCATCTCCTGCGTGACGGAGCGGCGTTCCGCCGTTCTGGCTCGGTGCACTGCCGATTGTTTCTGATGTTCCGTTGTCATGGTTCCGTTTCCCGTGTCCCCTCGTGGAGGCAAAACTATACGCCCTCGGCGCCGGTTTGTTAACTCCGGCAACTCAAACAAAAATACACTGCATCATCTGGATGAATATCATCCGGGAAGGCCGGGCATTCGGCCCTTGACATCGCGCAACATCCGTTGCAGCCCCCCCTTGCCCATGCGCTTCATCATCTTCTGCATCTGATCGAATTGCTTGAGCAGGCGGTTCACGTCCTGCACCTGCGTGCCCGAACCGGCGGCGATGCGCCGCTTGCGCGAGCCGCGGATGATGTCGGGGAAACGCCGCTCCTGCGGTGTCATGGAGTTGATGATCGCGACCAGCTGCTTCACCTGCTTGTCGCCCAGTTGCGCCTTGGCCGCCTCCGGTACCTCACCCATGCCCGGCAGCTTGCCCATCAGGTTCGCGACGCCGCCCATCTTTTCCATCTGCGCCATCTGGTCGCGGAAATCCTCGAGATCGAATCCCTTGCCTTTCGCCAGCTTCTGGGCGAATTCCTGGGCCTTCTCCTTGTCTGCGGTGCGGGTCGCCTCTTCCACCAGGCCAAGCACATCGCCCATGCCGAGGATGCGCGCTGCCACGCGCTCCGGATGAAACGCCTCGAGGGCGCCGGTTTTCTCGCCCACACCGAGGAACTTGATCGGCTTGCCGGTGACCTGGCGAATCGACAAGGCCGCGCCGCCGCGCGCGTCACCGTCGGTCTTGGTCAGGATCACGCCGGTCAGCGGCAGGGCTTCGTTGAACGCCTTGGCGGTGTTTACGGCATCCTGGCCGGTCATGCTGTCGACCACGAACAGCGTCTCCACCGGCTGGATCGCCGCATGCACCGCGCGGATCTCCTGCATCATGGTCTCGTCGATATGCAGACGCCCGGCGGTGTCGAAAATCAGCACGTCCTTGAGCCGCTTGCGCGCTTCTTCCACGGCCTGGTGCGCGATGTCCACCGGCTTCTGATCGGGCCGGCTCGGGAAAAATTCCGCGCCGATCGAGGCGGCAAGTTTCTGCAACTGGTCGATCGCCGCCGGGCGGTACACGTCTGCACTCGCGACCATGACGGATTTCTTCTCGCGCTCATGCAGGAAACGGGCGAGCTTGGCGACGGTCGTGGTCTTGCCGGAACCTTGCAGACCCGCCACCAGGATCACGGCGGGCGGACGCACCGCCAGATTTAGACGCTCGTTCGCCGCGCCCATGAGCGCGACCAGCTCGTCGTTGACCACCTTGACCAGCGCCTGCCCCGGCGTGAGGCTCGTCAGCACCTCCTGCCCCGCGGCCTTGATGCGTACGTGCTCGACGAAATCCTTCACAACCGGCAACGCCACGTCGGCCTCGAGCAGCGCCATGCGCACCTCGCGCAATGCCTCGCGCATGTTCTCTTCGGTGAGCCGGCCTTCGCCGCGCAGACGCTTGAGAGTGGCTTGCAGTCGTTGGCTTAAGTTGTCAAACATTTAATAATTTTAAACCGCCAAGACGCCAAGAGCGCCAAGATTTTTTAAAATTTCCTTGAATACCGTTGAAGAATTAATCGACATTTAATCGTCAAAATCTCGGATTCTCGTCAATGTTTAAGAAAAAATACTAACGTGGCGTCTTGGCGTCTTGGCGGTTCAATATCTATATTTCAAACACCTTACCACGTTCGAGACGCTGCGGCGTATTGTTCGGAATATGCCGCGCTATTTCGCGCATGATGTCATCCTCGCGGTCCGGCATCAAATGCGTGATATGCACCTGTGGGCCAGGTTTCAGTTTTTTCAGTTCGTCCGCCAGCAGGGAAGGACACAAATGTTTGGAAATCCGGCTGAGCTCCGCGTCGGCTTCCAAAAAACTGGTTTCGACAATCACATGCCGGAGATCGCCGGTCGCGTTCAG